>WFMY01000026.1 GCA_015488855.1 Helicobacteraceae bacterium | reverse complement strand
TTTGAGCAAGATTAAATCCGCAAACATATTTCCCACTAAAGTCAAAAAAGCAGTTATCATCAAAGTGCCCATGATGATTGGGTAATCTCTTGAGAGTGCGGACATAAAAAACAATTGTCCCATCCCATCAATACCAAAAATAGCCTCTAAGATAACACTTCCTCCGATGAGTCCAGGGAGAGACAAACCAAGAAGTGTAATGATGGGGGGTAGCAGGTTTGGAAATATATAATGGCGTAGTAAGATGCTTTCACTTAAGCCTCTTGCTTTTGCAAAATAGTAATAATCACTCTTAAGTATCTCTAAAGTAAGGGAACGAATATAGATAATCATACTCCCCAAACCACCAAATATTATCACACTTACAGGAAGCACTAGATGCCATACCATATCTGTATAGTAAGAGATGCCAACCTTAGGTTCGATGGAGTGAAGCCCCGCAATAGGAAACCAATCAAGCCTCAGTGCAAAAAAGATGATAAGAAGAAGTGCTAGATAAAAACTTGGCATTGAAAAAGAGACTAAAGATATTTGACGGATGATATAATCACTCTTTTGCTCATAATGGAGTGCTGCCTTTATCCCAAGATACAAGGAGATGATAAAAACTGCAATTAAAGCACTTATGTTCATACTCAGCGTGATAGGGAGTCTCTTCAATATCTCGACACTCACCTCTTGCCCTGTTACAAATGAGATACCAAAGTTTAAAGTCAATATATTGAATGTCCAATCAGTATATTGTTCAAACAAAGGTTTATCAAGTCCATAGACCGCTTTGAGTGCAGATATAGCTTTATCTGTCATATTTGGATTAAGTTCACCCGCATTTAAAAAAGAGTTTGGTGCTGCATGGATGGCTAAAAAAGATATAATAGAGATGAGTAGCAACATAAATGAGATGTAGAAAATTTTTTTAAAGAAGTTTTGCATAGGGGATTATAGCAAAGAATTGTTTCTATCCCCAAAAATACTTGGGAATATAAAAATTAAAAATTGTATTTTAAGCTTGCTAAAACTACAGCCTTAGCTGGATCGCTAGTTTTTAGAGTACCTTTTGGAGTTCTATGAGCATACACAAGTGTTGTATCTAAATTACCATAGGATTTTGCCAACTCAAAAGTAGTTTCTATGAGTCTATTTTTTGAAGTATCAGAAGCATCTACGAAATAGATTGAGAAATCAAATAAATCAGCAACAGGAGCATTTGCGGTTATATTGATAGTTTGCATATCTTGTGAACCTGCAATTGCTGTCCAGTAAGATTCTGTATAAAGTTTTGTATACCCCTCACCAGAGAGGTTTTTAGCAGAGAGATCTTTACCACCAGCTGATTTATTATGACCAGTTTGCGAGTAAGATGCAGTGAGACTAAAGGTATCTTTCATAGCATAACCCAGTTTTAGAGCATACGCATTTGTTTTGCTTTTAGAACTCCCCGACATATTGGTTCCCCCAGTATACTGTGCCCCTAAAATAATACCATTCATCTCATAATCAGCTTGAACCCAAACATCAGATAAATAACTTCTCACATTGTAGTACCATGCTTGGAGTGTTAGGGATTTTAATGACTTATTGATAATACCTCCTATGTAAGCACCATCATGAAATTTAGAGAAGTTTGTATTGCCTTTTTTATTCATATTTGCAATAACCCAACCTGGGTCTCCATTTTCAATAGCACCATTAGAACCACCAATATAAGCTGCTATTATGGTAGTGTCAGCAAGATCATTGTTCTTTACTACAGCGGCTTCAAATGTATTGTAAGCAGCAGACCATGTTTCAGTCCAAAGGAGAGGGGTATCTAAAGTCATACGACCTACAGTGGTATTTGTTTTTCCAAAATCTGCAGAGATATTTAATGTATCCATCCAGTAGGAATCATCTGTAGCATTTGTAGTTTCCCAACCTTTAGAGATAAGCTGACCTTGAAGACCCAGCGTTGATAAGACTGTTAGATTTGCATTAGCTTTGACACCTTCTTGTATATCGGCACTAAGACCTAAACCCACTGTTGCTTGCCCTCGAGCTGTATCTTTGTTAAAAAGACCCTTACCAGTATCATCTGCATAATAGTAGAATCTTGCATCACCACTTGTTTTTATATTGTCAAAGGCGAATGCACTTGTACCTACAAATAGTACAGATACTACACTCGATTGAATTAATTTCATATTTATATTCCTTATAATTGATTCGGGGTATTGTTACATAGTTAAAATATATAATCACACAAGTAGTGATTAATATTTAATCATTATCCCAACAAAGTACAGTTTTTCCATCTTCAGTTTTAGTAACTGCAGCCATCCCCATAATATTGTATCCACTATCTACATAGTGTACTTCCCCTGTTACTCCAGATGCTAAATCACTGAGTAGATACATAGCAGAGTTTCCAACTTGTTCAATAGTTACATTTGACTTGAGTGGTGAATTTATCTCGTTCCAGTTAAGGATCTGCTTAAAGTCGCCTATCCCTGCAGCTGCAAGTGTTCTGATAGGTCCTGCTGAGATAGCGTTCACTCTTTGCCCTTTAGCTCCAAGCTCAACTGCCATATATCTTACAGTTGATTCTAAGGCTGCTTTTGCTACACCCATAACATTATAATTTGCTATGTATTTTGGTCCACCAAGATAAGAAAGAGTAAGGATAGAAGCATCTTTGCTCAGTACAGATTCGAGACGATTTGTAAGATCTATGAGTGAATATACAGAGATATTCATCGCTATTTCAAAAGCACTCTTTGTTG
Source organism: Helicobacteraceae bacterium (assembly GCA_015488855.1). GTDB lineage: Bacteria > Campylobacterota > Campylobacteria > Campylobacterales > Sulfurimonadaceae > Sulfurimonas. Next base: position 4,369 of record WFMY01000026.1, on the reverse strand, counting down.
TTTTCATAAAAGGCTCACTCAAAGCTTCTTTAGGAGCAAAAGCAACAGAATGTACAAGAAAATCTATCTCCCCAAAGTCAGCTTTTATCACATCCGCGATGCCTGCCATCTGCTCTTCACTTGAAACATCAAGTTCATAAATATGCTCACTTCCAAACCCATTTGCGATAGGTTCTACTCTTTTTTTGAGTGCATCATTTAAAAATGTAAATGCCATCTCAGCACCCTGCTCACTACACGCTTTTGCTATACCATAGGCTATCGACTTATTATTTGCTAGTCCAACAATAAGACCTTTTTTTCCCTTCATTATTGTCATAATGATTTTTCCTTTTTATTTTATTTTTATATATCTTGTGCGAACTGTATCATACTACAAAAATTTTCCACTGCCAAAGCTCCACTACCTACAAGCACGCCGTCTACACCTTCACAGGCTAAGATATCTTTTGCAGTATCTACTTTGACGCTTCCTCCATAAAGCAGAGGTGCTGATGACTTTTCTTTCAATGCTAAGTGTATCTTTGAGATATCTTTGAGTGTTGGGGTAAGTCCTGTACCTATAGCCCAAACAGGTTCATACGCTATGATAAGGTTTTCATAACTCGTATCTATACCTTCGTACTGAAGCTCCAAATACTTCATCATCACATCCTCGCCCTCTTCTCTTACCTTAAGTGGCTCACCTATACAAAAAACTATCTTAAATCCTAAGTTTTTATAATAATTAAACTTTTCTACGAGAAGGGCTTGTGGTTCGCTAAAGATATGTCTGCGTTCAGAATGCCCTATAAGTATAGTATTGATACCGAACTCTTCAAGTTGCTCACTTCCTATCTCACCAGTAAAAGCACCATTTTTTGCTGGGTAAGCATTTTGTGCACCTTGATGCACTTGACCTGAGTGTAGATTTAAAGAACTCTGCGCTGGAAATACTAAAATCTCTTGATTTGAGTGCATCTCATCAAGAAAGTTTTCTAAATCCATAAGATATGCTGAAGTTTGTATTCGAGTAAGATTTGTTTTAAGGTTCGATGCGATTATCATGTTTTATCCTATTATAAGAGGTGCGACACCTGGAAGTATTTTACCCTCAAGTAGTTCCAAAGAAGCGCCACCACCAGTAGAGATAAAACTCATCTCTTCATCGATACCTACTCGTTGTACAAGGTCTGCAGTATCTCCACCACCAACAACAGTAGTGGCGTAAGAATCAGCAACAAAATGTGCTATTTTTGTTGAACCTCGTGCATATTTCTCCATCTCATAAACACCCATTGGTCCATTCCATAAAATGGTCTGGACATCATTTAAACCCTCACGATAAAGTCTTACAGTTGCAGGACCAATATCTAATCCCATCCAACCACGAGGTATCTCTTGTGCTGTAGTTATCTTAATAACGGAATCAGCAGAAAATTTTTCAGCAGCAACAACATCTACAGGGAGATAAAACTTAACACCTAGTTTTTTTGCTTCATCCATAACATGTTGTGCATCTTCGAGTAGATCATCTTCAACCAAAGAAGCGCCTATGTCATAACCAAGTTGTTTTAAAAATGTAAAAGCCATACCACCGCCAATAAAAACTTTATCTACTTTTGGAAGTAGATTGATGAGAGCTTCTAGTTTGCCAGAGACTTTTGAGCCACCAACGATGGCTGCGAATGGACGGACAGGCTTATTGATAAGTTTTCCAAAGAACTCGATCTCACGCTGGAGTAAAAAGCCTGCTGCTTTTTTATCTTTTGCAAAAAAGTGAGTAATTCTCTCTACAGATGCATGTGCACGATGAGAGACACCAAAGGCATCATTAATATACAAGTCTGTCATAGAAGCTAATTTCTGAGCCAATACTTCATCATTTTTTGTCTCGCCAGCTTCAAATCTTAAATTTTCAAGTAAAAGAACTTCACAACATTCAAGTTTATTTAGTTTCTCTAGAGCATCCTCACCCACAACATCAGAAGCTAAAACTATCTCCCTTTTTAAAAGATGATGCAATCTTCTTGCTACTGGTGCAAGGCTGTATTTTTTATCAACTTCACCTTTTGGACGACCAAGATGAGAAGCAAGGATGACAGCACAGTCTTGATCTAGGCAATAGTTAATCGTTGAAAGCGCTGAACGGATGCGTCTATCATCAGAGATGTTTCCAAACTCATCCATAGGGACATTAAAATCGCAACGGATAAAAACTTTTTTCTTTGTTAAATCTAAATTTTTTATATTTAATAGTTCCAAAATTTCCCTTATTTGCTAATGTGTAGTGCCATGTCGATTAATCGTGTTGAGTATCCCCACTCATTGTCATACCAAGCCATTATCTTGACCATATCTCCACCAATAACTTGAGTCAAATCCTCAGCTACAATACAACTATATGCACAACCTACAAAATCTTGAGACACTCTCATCTCTTTATCCATAAGCAATAGACCCTTCAAGTTAGTTTCGGCAGCTTTATTGAAAACTGCTGTCACTTCCTCTTTTGTTGTCTGCTTACTCACAACTACATTAAGATCAACCATAGAAACATCAGGAGTAGGAACACGCACAGACTGACCATGCAGTTTCCCTTTGAGTTGAGGCATAACAAGAGAGATAGCTTTTGCAGCACCAGTTGTTGTTGGGATCATATTGATAGCACCTGCTCTTGCACGGCGTTTGTCTTTTGAGTGTTTTACATCTAAAATATTTTGATCATTTGTGTAGGAGTGGATAGTAGTCATGAGACCTTTTTCTATCCCAAAAGCATCATCAAGTACCTTTGCTACAGGACCTAAACAGTTTGTAGTACAGGATGCATTAGAGATTATCTTTTGTCCAGCGTATAACTCTTCATTGACACCCATGACAAAAGTATCTGTTTGCGTGTCTTTTGATGGTGCTGAAAATAAAACTTTTTCTACACCATTATCGATGTGAACCTGTGCTGAGTCTTGTGTCAAAAATACACCCGTACACTCTAAAACAATATCTGCGCCACAATCTGCAAATTTCAGGTTTTTAGGATCACGGTCGCTAAAGATGCGTATCTGTTTCCCATCTATCTTGATATTTTCATCATCAATTTGTTCCACTTCATTTTGAAATGCTCCATGAACAGAATCATTTTCTAAAAGATAGAGCATCATATCCATACTTGCCATATCGTTAATCGCAACAATCTCTACATCGTCTCTCGTTGCAGCGATTCTTGCTACGCAACGCCCTATTCTACCAAATCCGTTAATTGCTATTTTAAGTGCCAAAATAATATCCTCATAAAAATTGAGTAATTTTATCTAAACTTAGCTATAATTCGCATTAAATGAAGACTGTAGCACTTTTTGGAGGTTCTTTTGACCCTCCCCACATCGGACACAAAGCTGTTGTGAGAGCCGCTTTCAACTTAAAAGATGTTCAAAAAGTGATAGTAATGCCTACCTATTTGAGTCCTTTTAAATCATCTTCATATCATAGTGCCGACAAGCGATATGATTTATTGCAAAAGATGTTCAAAGATTATAATGATGTAGAAATCTCTCGTTTTGAGATAGATAAAAAGGAAAAAGTAGCTTCTATTATAAGTGTATTGTACCTTTTAAAAAGCTACTCCAAGATCTATCTTATCATAGGCGCTGATAATTTAAGCTCATTAAAGAACTGGCATCGGTATCAAGAATTAGAACAAAAGGTCACCTTTGTTGTTGCTCAAAGAGATGGTATTTTAATACCCAAGAGTTATTTAACACTCAATATAGATGAAGATATTTCATCTACATATATTCGAAAAAAACAGGAGCAAAAATATTGCAAAATAGAATTAAACATATAACAGATGTACTCGATACAAACAAAGCAGAAAAAATCGAAGTTTTTGACCTTCGAGAAAAAAACTACATAGTTGACTATGCCATCATCGCTTCTTCGCTAGGGAGCAGACATACACTTGCACTCCTTGATCACCTAAAAAAAGGGATTAAAGACAAAGAAACTTTCAACAATGTAGAAGAGAGTGGAGACTGGGTTGTCATCGATCTTGGCGATATACTCATACACATCATGACACCTGAATACCGTGAAAAGTATGATATGGAAAGTTTTTTAAGTGAGCTTGGTGACCCTAAAAATCAATAATTTTATTTTTTCTGAACAAGCTTTGCTTTATACTCCGCTTGTTCTTTTAGTATCTCTTTGTTTTTCTCTTTTTGCACTTTAAGAAGTTTCGCTTTTTCTTTCTCTTTTTCCATCTTCTCTAAAATATCTTTATAATCATAGATAGACTCAACATAACGAACAGGTTCACTTCCTCTTGCATAACCGTATTTTACTGTACGGTAATATCTTTTTTGGGAAAGCAGTGGCAGTGTAACTTTCAAATCTG
>WFMY01000025.1 GCA_015488855.1 Helicobacteraceae bacterium | reverse complement strand
CACAGAGATCTCTTCTCCATCAGAGCGTAAGATAGCATTGTGTGAATGCGTAACACTCTCTCCAGCACTTAAAGCTGTTGTGTCTTTGGAAAAAGTTTCTCGATTTTTATCATTCCAATACTCTGAGTGTAAAAATGTTTGTGGCTTCCCTAAGAACTCCTCTTTTGAGTAACCCCATAACTCTTCAGACTTAGCATTTGCAAAAATAATTAAACTATTTTTTGCATTTGCTATAACAATAGGTACAGGAACTGAATCAAGATACTCAAAATATTGGGCAGAATTTTTTAGAATTTTTTTCATGAAAGCCTCATAAATTTGTTTAATAGCTACATTCTATCTTGATAAAGCTTAATATTGATGAAATTTTATTCATAATATAGAGATACAACTCTTTATATTGATGTATAATTAGACAATTAAACATAAGGATTGTTTTTTGCAAACACCGTTAGAGAGCTTCATTGACCATAAGGCTGACACTGGAATGCAGTGTGGAAACTATAGTATAGACATAGCAAAACCGAGTGAGTTGCAAGAGGGTGAACAGTACCGTTTTCACTTCGATGCTACTGCTTGTGTAGGGTGTCGCTGTTGTGAAGTGGCATGTAATGAGCAAAATAACAATCCAGCAGATACAAAATGGCGTAGAGTTGGCGAGATGGAGGGTGGTGAATTTCCTGTTTTTACACAGTTTTTTAACTCCATGTCTTGTAACCATTGCATCGACCCTGAGTGTCTCAAAGGCTGCCCTACAGAGTCCTACATCAAGATAGAAGAAACGGGCATCGTTGTTCATGATGACGACACCTGCATAGGGTGTCAGTACTGTACTTGGAACTGCCCCTATGGAGTACCAACCTTTCAGCCAGAGCGAAACATCGTTACAAAATGTCACATGTGTCATGAGCGTTTAGAAGTAGGGCAGACTCCAGCTTGTGTTCAGGCTTGTCCCTCAGGTGCTATAGAGATAGAAGTTGTTAATGTGCAAAAATGGCTTGATGAAGATATGCAAAAACAAGCAAATATGCCTTTCTTGCCCGATGCAACCATCACGAACTCAACAACAAGATATACACTACCAAAAAATATACCAGATGATTTAAAAGAGGTGGATGAACACATACTCAAACCTGCACATCCAGAGATACCTCTTGTTTTTATGACTGTCCTTACACAGATCTCTCTTGGTGGATTTTTTGCACTCTTTTTAGGGGATCTGATGAGTCTTTTTGGTTTTGCAGATGTGAACTTTGTGATGGCTCTTTTAGTGATGTTACCAGCTGCTCTTGGTTTACCTCTTTCAGCCTTGCACCTTGGTCGCCCTTTTTTAGCGATGACTGCTATGAAAAATATCAAAACCTCATGGCTCTCTCGTGAAGCGGTTGCCCTTGGGGTGTTTACACTTTTGATGAATGTTGTTGTAGTCTTACACTTTTTGGAACTCTCCCATACGCTCATCCTGTTAGTTGAGATTTTAACTTTAGGAAGTGGCATCTATGGCATCTATGCACAGAGTATGATCTACCGCATCAAAGCGCGTCCCTCTTGGGATAGAGTAACAACCAACTTGAAGTTTTTTGGGGTCTCATATATTGGGATCTTTCTTGTAGCTTTTGTTGCACTGCTTATAGGGCATCAAGAGGTAGCATACCCTCTTGTAAGTCTTGGAATGCTTGGTTCATTGGCACAAATGTTTTTTAGCTATGATGATTTGCGTACCTTAAAAACTACCCTGAAAAATGAATACCAACTCAAACGAACGCTAAAACTTTATGATGAAAATTTTAAAAATATCAAAATATTTCGTTTTATAACTATCTTTTTAGGGGGTATTTTTTTACCTCTTACTAGCATTGTTTTGATTGGTTCTGGAAGCTTGATAAGTGCATCTGTAGTGTTTGGTATCGCTTTAGTGTTGATGCTCCTCAGCGAGTTAAGCGATAGATTTTTATTTTACTCCACAGTGGTGCCACTTGGTATGGCTGGTGGGTTCTTTGTTGCAAAACAAAGATAAAAAAGAAAAGAGTTATTATGATAAATAAAGTAAAAGATTTTTTAGGTTTTGATATACAAGAGGAAAAATATAAACTCTCTCACGACCCAATGTTTGGGATGATTAGCGATGAGAAAAAACCAGATAAATGGGTACAGTCGGCTTGTGGTTACTGCGGTGTTGGTTGTGGTCTCTACATCGGTGTCAAAGATGGTAAAGCACTTTATACTAAGGGTGACCCAAAACACTTTGTAAACAAAGGGACACTTTGCCCAAAAGGTTTGAGTGAGCATCAGTCTATCAACTCTAAAAACAGAGTGCTTAACCCACTCATAAAAGTAGATGGAGTGCATCAAGATGTCTCATGGGATGAGGCCTATAAAAAAGTAAGTTCAGAGTTTAAACGCATAGCCAAAGAGCATGGTCAAAAAGCTGTTGGTGTTCTCTCCTCAGGACAGCTTTTAACGGAGGAGTTTTACACACTTGGTAAGTTTGTTCAGCTTGGTCTTAGAACAAACAACTACGATGGCAATACAACACTTTGTATGGCTTCTGCAGTCTCAGGATATAAACAGTCATTAGGAAGTGATGGACCTGTTAGCTCTTATGAGGACTTTGAAAAAGCAAATGCCATTTTTCTCATCGGTGCAAACATAGCAGACAATCATCCCATCCTTAAACTTCATATCGCTAAAAACAAAAACAAACCTCGCATCATCGTCATTGACCCCCGTGCATCAAAGACTTCTCAGATGGCAGATACATTTGTGCCTATCAAGCCTCGTACAGATTTGGCACTTTTTAATGGACTTGCATATATCGTAATGGAACAAGGTTGGGAAGATGAGGGCTACATCACTGCTAACACAAATGGCTATAAAGAGTTAAAAAAACATCTTCAGAACTACCCACCACAAGAGGTGGCAAATATTACGGGCATCGATGTGAAGATGCTCTATGAATTAGCACGACAGTTTGTCGCTCAAGATGCTGTACTTTCTGCATGGACTATGGGTGTAAACCAGTCTTTTATGGGGACAGATACAGTCAGTGCCATCATCAACTTGCATCTTCTCACTGGGCATATAGGGCGAGAGGGTACTGGACCTTTTTCTATCACTGGACAGTGTAATGCTATGGGAACAAGAGAGAGTGGATTTACCTCTTCACTTCCAGGGTATAGAAACTATGGTGACCCGCTCGCAACAAAAGAATTTGCTGAGTTGATCAATGTACCACAAAAGATCATCCCAACCCAGCGTGGGTATAAATATGCAGAGATTATTGAAGCGATAGACAAAGGGGAGATAAAAGCACTTTGGATAGTCGCAACAAATCCACTTGTTTCTTTTGTTAATCAAGCTAAATTGCGTAAGGTATTTGAAAAACTAGATTTGCTTGTAGTTCAAGATGCTTTCTATAGTGATACTGCTCGTATGGCAGATGTGGTTTTTTCAGCTGCTACTTGGGGTGAAAAAGAGGGAACATATACAAACTCTGAGAGAAGGTGTAACCGAGCGAACAAAGCAGTAGAACCTACAGGAGATACAAAAAGCGATTTTGACATAATTGTAGATTTTTCAAACTATTTTTATGGAGTGCATGAGCTTTTATTTAAAGATTGGAAGAAGCCCATAGATGCTTTTAATGAGTTTAAAAAAATCACGAAAGATCAACTTTGTGATTATTCGGGTATCACCTATGAACTACTCGAAGAAAATGGTGGGATTCAATGGCCTTGTAATGAGCAGAGACCACTAGGAACAAAGCGACTCTACTCTCCAGATATCGCTTTTAGAACCAAAGATAAAAAAGCAAAACTTTTGTGTTTAGACTGGTATCCGATGGCAGAACCTCAAAATAAAGATTTCCCACTTATCTTAAATACAGGACGGACAGTAGAACAGTGGCATACCCGTACCAAAACAGCCGACATAGAGATACTCAATGACTTAGCACCAGAAGCATGGGTTGACATCAATCCAAATGACGCAAAAACTTTAGAAGTTAAAAGTGGCGACAGGATAGCACTCTCCTCTCCAAGAGGTAAGATAGAAGATGTGGTTGTGAGAGTGACAGGTAGTGTAGCACCGTCAAATGTATTTGTACCATTTCATTTCAATACACAGCTTATCAATACTTTGACAAATGATAGCTTCTGTCCAAAATCAGGTGAGCCTAACTTCAAGCAAACTGCTATACAACTGCATTCTGAAGCAAAACCAGATGGTTTAGAGTTTCAAGAGCAAGAAGTGAGTGGTGCGATAGAGCATATTAAAACAGTTTTTGAGGGTGTGAAGATTCAAGAGTTATCTGAAGTTGTATAAAAATTATGCAAATATGAACAGATTTGTGCCTAAAAAATAGTTATAATAATAAAAACTATGCAATAGAAAATAAAAATGGATAGATGATGCAAGCATTACAAAACGCCTACGATGCGAGAGCAAAAAAACTCAATAAGATTGAACAAACTAAACAATTAAAAAGTCCAAATGAGGCTTATGAGAAGTTAGAATATTATGCTAAAGAGGGGTATGCTTCCATCCCTGATGAAGATAAAAAATACTTTTTAAAATGTTTTGGTATCTATGATAGACCTGCTACTCCTGAGCGTTTTATGCTCAAGCTTCGTACCTCTGGTGGATTCTTGAGTGCAAATCAACTAAAAGTTATTGGTGAGTGTGCAAAAGAGTTTGGACAAGATTACATAGACCTCACTACAAGACAGCAGTGTGAGTTGAGGTATCTACGCATAGAAGATTTGCCAACTATCATAAAAAGAGTTAAAGCTGTAGGGTTAGATGGGTATCAAACAGGTGTTGATAACATCAGAAGTATCATGATAGACCCTCTTGATGCAGAGGCATTTGACAATGTCCTTCCTTCGCATCAAATACTGTTAAAACTCCAAGAGATGTTTCTTTACAAAGAGGAGTGGATATCGACACTTCCAAGAAAGTTTAACACTGCCATCAGTGGTTCTTACTCCAACAGATGTAATGTGTTTTGTCATGATATCTCTTTCGTTCTAGCACAAAAAGATGGTATCTATGGTTTCAATATGTACCTTGGTGGGAAAGTTGGCATAGTAGGAAAAGATGCAGATATATTTTTAAAAGATGAGAGTGAAGTTTTAGAGGCTTTTAGTGCGACTATAGACATCTTTAAAGAGTATGGTTTTCGTGATAATCGTAATAAAAATAGACTTCACTTTCTCATCGAATCTGTGGGAATAGAAGAATTTACAAAAGCGATTAGGATAAAAACTGCCAAAGAGTTTGCAACTGCTGGAGTGACAATGACTCAGATAGACTTTAACGAGCCAGACCAAGGTCGAATACAGCTTCGTGATGGTAGCTTTGGTGTCCATGTAGTAGTGCCATCAGGAGTTTTTAGCGGAAGTGCCATGATAGAGGTAGCCCAGCTTGCTCAAAAATATGGAAATGGTGCTATCAGGCTCGATATGGAGCAATCCCTTTTTATCATGGGTGTAAAAGATGTAGATACTCTTTTAAAAGATAAATTCTTTGAGATTTACAAAAGTGTAAATACTCCATACTTAAACCACCTTATTGCCTGTGCAGGGACAGAGCATTGTCCTTTTGGTGTGATAGAAAATAAAAACGATGCTATCAATATGGCAAAATACCTCGATGAGAAAGTACCACTTGATTCTGGGAGAGTAAGGATGTACTGGTCAGCCTGTGTTAAAGGTTGTGGGATACATGGTTTAGCAGATATTGGTTTTGAAGGATGCAAGGCAAAAATAGATGGCAAAACTGTCGATGGAGTCAATATCTTCATGGGTGGAAAACTTGTCTCTGAGGGGCAGGAGGGGCATACCGTGATCAAGTCAGCTCCACTTGTTTATGCAAGATACTATATAGAATCCATCATGATTGAGTATAAAAAACAAAGAAAGAAAAATGAAAATTTTGAAGCCTATAATGATAGAGTGCTTTG
>WFMY01000024.1 GCA_015488855.1 Helicobacteraceae bacterium | reverse complement strand
TAGGTTTTGCTTGACTTAAAAGTTCAAGCATAGGCAAAGTAAAACCTGCTGTTTTACCCGTACCTGTTTGTGCTCCTGCTAGTATATCTTTTTTTTGAAGTATCACTGGGATTGCTTGGGCTTGGATAGGTGTTGGCTTTGTGTAGCCTTGTTCTTGTATCGCTTTTAAGAGTGGCTTTGATAAACCGAGTGTTTCAAATGACATTTTATTCCTGTTTTTGATTCATCATAGCATAATTATGCCTACTTATGCAAAACTGGGCTCATTTTTTACTACAATTATAATTTTTCTATGATAACACCATTGTCTTTGATGAATTTTGAGATAACTTCGGAGTGTGTATATTCATACTCTTTAGCATAGACTATCCGCTTAATGCCACTTGCAATCAAATTTTTGCTACACTCACTGCATGGCTCTAAAGTAACATAGATGGTAGCACCCTCTATCGAGATGCCCTCTCTTGCTGCCCAGATGATAGCATTCATCTCAGCATGAATCTCATAAGTTTTACTCCACTCGTGATGCTCTGTAGTATACTTTCCATCCCAATAATCACAACAGTTTGTAAAACCTGCTGGAGTTCCATTGTAACCCGTACTGAGGATGCGTCCATCTTTTACTATGAGAGCACCCACTTGTTTAGAGACACATTTCGATGCACTTGCTAGCTCGGTCGCTATGTTGATGAAGTTTTTGTCAGTTAACATCTAGCACTACTTAGGCATTCGCAAGCGTTTGATATCTGCGTTGAGTTTGAGTCTAGCAAAATACTCACTTAAGACCTGTTCGCGTTTAGTTCCCATAATCTGGTTGATGATCTGCCTGCGGACACTCTCGAGTCCACTCTCTTTTGCAGTCTCGATATTTTTGATATAAAAACTCATATACCCACCCTTGCCATCAGGTATTATGGGGGTAAAGCTATTGAGTGCTGTTTTCTCAAGCAAACCTGCAAGCTCTGGTGAAATTTTATCATAAGGCAATTTTTGCTCATTGGTTTGAATATCTGGTGAGTAGAACATAGGGTTATCTACTTTTTCTTGAAGTCTTACTTTATCTTTGGCTACATAGATGATGACATCAAACCCACTTGGGTGGATAAACGCATCTTTATGGAGGTTATAATACTCCTCTATATCTGTATTATTAGGCTGAGAAATAGCACTATAAGCTATGGCAGAGTAGAGTTTTTGAGATAAAAGTTTTTGTTTTATTTGTGCTTTAAGTTCTGTGGAACTCATCCCATTTGATTCACGAACTGCTTTGTAAAAGTCACTGATGCTCATATTGTTTCTTGAAGCTTTTTTTTTGATGTCATCATAAACTTCACCGTTAGCTACGCTAATCTTACGCTCTTTGATCTCTATCTCTTCGAGTTTTTTTCTGATGAGTACATCAGCAGCTTTTTTTGCTGGCAATCCTAAGAGTTTCATCTCTTTTTTAATATCTAAAAGAGTAATGGCTCTACCCTTTACGACAATAGCAACTCCATCAACAAGCTTTGCATTAAGAGTGAATGTTAGTATTATTAGTAAAATTATATTTTTCATCAAGTAGCTTTCCCATTCATGGCTTTACGAAGTTTATCTTTTTATCTCTTAACTTTAAGTAAACGCCTTTTATTTATGCAGATATTTAGAATTATTTGGGTATAATCCACCCTCAAATTATATTTAATGTAATGAGAATATTACGAAAAAGGAAAATCGATGCCTAAAATGAAGTCGGTAAAAGGCGCTGTTAAGCGTTTTAAAGTGAAGAAGAATGGCTCTCTCAAGCGTGGTAAAGCGTATAGAAGTCATATTCTTACAAAACAAGATGCTGCTACTCGTCGTAAGCAAAACAGCCCAGCTGTTGTAGCAGCTGTAGATGTAAAAAGTATCAAGGCTATGATAAATTAGATAATTTATCATAAATCTCCAATGATTAGATTCATTGGGTAAGTCCATTTGGATTGGACACCTTCATCACCAAAAAGAGTGAGTAGGTAAAGAAAAAGGAAAGAAATGCCAAGAGTTAAAACAGGTGTTGTTCGTAGAAGAAGACACAAAAAGATATTAAAACTAGCAAAAGGTTTCTACAGTGGTCGTCGTAAGCACTTTAGAAAAGCTAAGGAACAAATAGAGCGTTCATTAGTATATGCTCACCGTGACCGTAAACAGAAAAAGCGTGATTTCCGTAAACTATGGATCATCCGTATCAATGCTGCTACTCGTCTTAACGGTATGAACTATTCTACATTTATGAATGGTATGAAAAAATCAGGTATCCTCCTTGATCGTAAAATTCTAGCTGACATGGCGATGAATGATGCTACTGCATTTAGTGCAGTTGTTGAAGCTTCTAAAGCTGCTTTAGCAAAATAAATCCTTGGGCTTTGCCCAATGATTTTTAGTGAGAATTGGTATTAGATCTTATTTAAAAATATAACACTATTGCCTTGAGAATTATAGTAGATTCCATGTGAAGATGCTCTTGAGATATACACCCCTCTACCGTTAAATGCTTGTGAATTTCTAAATATCTCACTCAAAATCTTTGTATCAAAACCTTCACCCATATCAGTTATCTTAGTGATGATGTAGCAGTTAGAATAGTGCCTAATTCTATGGACACTTACTTTTATTTGCAAAGAGCAGTCTATCTCTCTTTTACTGAGTTCATCAAAATAAAGATCATCCTCGAGGAGTTGATGCTTATCACTAGATGCTATGCCCAAACTACCATGCTCATAAGCGTTCATATAGAGTTCAGTAAATGCAACTCCCGCATTTTGAAGTAGTTTTGGGTCTTTGGTAAGTGTCTCCCAAATACCTATATACCAGTCATAAGCATTGTCTATATCCCCAAGTGTAGACTCAAAGAGTCTCTCTTCAACGAGGTTCGACGCTAAGTTTAGCTTATTGATAAAGATAAAAGTCATGTCATCTTCAGGCTTATCTATCTTCCAAAGAATCTTGTTTTTCATATCCTCACGAGTGTAAGAATTTAAAAAATCCTCTTCTAAAAACTCGTTATAGAGCTTGTTACTAAATCTTGTTTCATTTTCTATGATGCCATCACTATAAAAAAGAAACTTATCAATATTTTTAATGTCATAGGCATCTATCTTAAACTTAGTGATATACTTGCTGATGGGGTAGTTGTTAGAGGTGACCCTCTCTATGCGACCTTGGTGATTTTGCATCAAAAGAGCTGGCATCGCAAAAGTTGCATAACTCATAAGCTGTTTTTCATTGTCATGAAGTATGTAGTCTATGGAGATTGTTTCAGTTTCTAGCAGGATGGGTTTGATGTACTCGATGGAGTCATGAATGATTCTATTGAGATCAAAATCTAAAGATATATCAACAAGATAGTTGATAAAAGAGGTCATTAGTATTGAGCTTAGTGAGGCAGAGATACCTTTTCCCATCCCATCTACTATGAAGTAAAATATCTTGTTTTCTCCAACTAAACGGGCACTGTAGGCATCTCCACTCAAAGTATCAAGTGGTTGGTAAAAGAAGTCTA
>WFMY01000023.1 GCA_015488855.1 Helicobacteraceae bacterium | reverse complement strand
ATGAAGAGGACATCTTGCCCTTGGTCCTTAAAATGTTCCGCAACACTCATAGCGGCAAATGCTCCATACTTACGCATCAGAGGTGAATCATCTGAGGTTGCTACGATGATAACAGTATTTTCAAGATTACCGCCAAGGTTTTTTTCTATGAACTCTGGGACTTCACGCCCCCGTTCACCGATGAGTGCTACCACTTTTATGGGGGCATCTGAACCACGCACGATCATCCCCATCAAAGTTGATTTTCCTACTCCACTTCCAGCGAAGATGCCAAGCTTTTGACCTTTTCCGCAAGTAAGAAGTCCATCGATGCTCTTGACACCAACACCAAAGACTTCATCAATCATTCCCCGTTTCATAGCAGCGATAGGTGGCTTAATGATAGGGACAAGTTTTGTATTTTTTATACTCCCTTTACTGTCTATGGGACGCATAAAAGGGTCAACTACTCTACCTATGAGTGCATCACTGACAGGGATGTTGAGACCATTTGAATCTATGTAGACTTTATCGCCAGCACTAAAACCCTCTACAAAACTAAAAGGAGTGATAAAAAAAGTATCTCCATCTATCTCTGTCACCATACCCACTGTCTCTTGAGCTGATTCATCTGAGATGATTTTTACCATATCACTGATGCTTACATTGAGTCCTACTGCTGTAATGACAGTTGCATTTATCTTCACCACTTTACCAAAATGGATAGAGTGGTTAAGTGCTGAGATCTTATTTTTTAGCGAAGAGAGGGGCATCTAATAGCGTGTACCTGTTGGGGAGTTGATGAGTGAGAAAAATTCGCTTCTTGTTTTTTCATCTTTTTTAAATAAACCTCGAAGTGCTGAAGAGGTTGTAGTAGAGTTAATCTTCTCAACTCCACGCATCTCCATACACATATGACGAGCAACCACAACAACAGCAACCCCTTTAGGAGCTATCGTCTCCATGATAGCATCTGCTATCTGCTCAGTGAGTTGTTCTTGAATCTGCATACGATGAGCGAAGATATCAACAACACGAGGGATCTTGGAGAGTCCCACCACCTTACCATCTGGGATATACGCAACATGCACACGACCTATAATCGGTAAAAGATGATGCTCACAAGTGGAGTAAAATTCTATATCTTTGATGAGAACCATCTCATCATTTGAAGATGTAAAAAGTGCTGATGAAAGAACCTCTTTGGGATCTTGCTTATACCCACCATACATAAATTCATACGCTTTTCTCACCCTTTGGGGTGTTTTTTCTAAGCCCTCACGATTAGGGTCTTCACCCACATAAGTGATCATAGTTTTTATAGCATTTTCAAACTTTTTTTCTTTTGAGTCAAACAAGATAAAGCCTTTGTTTATTATTGTAGCAATTATACAATAAAAGCATAAAATGCTTAACATATTTTTAGCATAAAAGCTAATTTTAACATATAAAATAGCATAATCCGTTCAATTTTAATAAAAGGGATCAGATGCGTATAGTTGTATTGCTTGTTGTCTTCGTGTTGAGCATATTTGCTAAGGAAGTTATTCAAGAAAAAGAGGAGTTTGTGTTAGGCAAGATTTATAACCAAAAGGTAAGCAGAAATGCTTACTTTAATCAAATTGGAGTTCCAAATGTTTCAGTTGGAACTAGATGTCCTAAAAAAGGTGATTGTTGGAGTGTCATAGAAAATCAAGATGGAAAAGTAATTAGATCTTTTTCTTCATCAGACAGTGTAAGTGCTATCGCTAAGGGTCGCTATGCTCAAGTTGCTTATCTCTACTACTCCTACACTTATGGATCTAAGAAAAATAGAAAGACTAAATACTATTTGGTTGATCAAAAGCATAAAGAATATAATATTCCACAGAGAAGCTTGTTTGCTTATGGTCCATCTCTCATCACAAAAGATAGAAATATCATCCAAGTTGGAACAAACGCTATATATAAAAACGGGGAAGTGATTTTAAAAAATGAAACAATTGACAAAGCAACAATTGGTAATAATCCACAAGGAGATATAGCAATAGCAGCTATTCTTGATGCCTCAGATGAGATCATAGTAACCAATCTAACTCAATGGATCAGTGCTAATGTTGTTCTTAGTAAACATGGCGATAGAAATGGAGTAATCAGTGTTTATCCAAAAGACAAAGACAATATTTATATGGCTGTATATAAAAATGTAAATATCTATAACAAAGGACTTATGGGTGCTCATGTAAACTTTAAAAATAAAAAAGTTCAACAGGGCTGGATCTTTAACTCAGCACAAAGGAATGTAGGTTTTGATCCAGACATCTACATCAAAAAGAATGTATTTTACTTAGGTACAAAAGATACTACCAACAGAACTGATGTAGATTTAGTTATCACACCTAAAGAGTATGCAACCCTTGGAGATGAGATACCAAAACATATAAAAGGCTTTGAAAAAGAGAGCATCATCGACCTCCTTGTAGGTGTTGGTGCTTCTCAAATTTATTGGACTGCATCTTCAAGTATTGATGATCCAGCAAAAGATTCAAAGATAGTTTATGGCAAGGTAAAGTATGATATTAGTAAATCACTCTACAAATCACTTTACTTTGAAGGTCGTTTTGATACAGTGCATCTTTCGGTTGCTTATCTGCAAAATGAAGCTAAGCAGATAGGTGGATTAGCTGCAAAATCAAGTAAGATGCTTAACTTCTTAGTTGATTTTGATGGTCTAATCTCTGACAATAGTGCTTTAAGACTTAAAGTGCTTAAGGGAAATATTAATGGTGTTGCTACTTATGTAGAAAACAACAATGGTGGTGGATCAGCTATCACTCCAGGAGGAGAAACTAAAGAATTTTCATCAGAGCTTGTTACTTATGGAGCTTATATGATGGGTGAAAGAGGGATGTTTGCTGGACTAGAATATACAAACTACACCACCCCCTCTGCCATTGGGTTTTCAGATAGTTCAAAAAATATCGTAGTCCATGGTATGGATAAAAATTTTAAAATCAATTATTATTCTTTAGTTTTTGGATATGATGAAATCTCTTACGCAAAACGATATGAAGTAAACCTATCTCGCTGGTATATGCAAGGATTAGGTGGCATCGGTTGGGCTGATTACAAACTCTCATCTGAAGCTAAAAAAGCTGTCTTAAATTCTAATCAAGGTAGAGGAAAAAAAATCAACTACACAGGTTCCTTAGTCCTTAATGGAGAATTAGAATTAGGCTATATCTTTCAACAAAGATACAAAGCAGCTCGTGGACTTGGTTATTCTTTTACTGCTGGATACAGAGTTCGAGGGGCATACACTGCTACAGGACAAGACCAGAAAAGTGATAAGACTATTAAGCAAAATCAACTAGAACTTGAGATGAGTAGATATGACATTTGGCATGGACCATTTGCAACTGGAAACTTTATTTTCTAGTCTTTTGGACAATGGCTGTGGTTGGGAAGCTAAAAACGAGAAGAAATTCTCGTTTTCTTTACGCTTTAGTCCTCGCCAGTCCTTCGGACAATGGCTGTGGTTGGGAAGCTAAAAACGAGAAGAAATTCTCGTTTTCTTTACGCTTTAGTCCTCGCCAGTCCTTCGGACAATGGCTGTGGTTCCGAAGCTAAAAACGAGAAGAAATTCTCGTTTTCTTTACGCTTCTCATATAACAATAATATTTGGTACTATGAGTGGGTATTTTTTCATTTTTCTAAAGATATGTTTACGAATTATTTGGCGTAAATCATTTTCTAAAGCTTTTGTGTTATCAAGTAATCCACCTTTCATGTGGAGGAGAAATTGCTCTAAGATATCTTCCATCTCTTTTGCAAACTGCTTATCTTGCTTGTCTGGTACGATACCAAATGTTGTCACTCTTGGCTTAGCTGTCATCTTCGTATGTTGTCTATCTACCTGAGCTACAATCATAACTACACCATCAGACGCTAATTTTTGACGGTCCAGTACAACATCATCATCAATTTTATGATTATTTTGATTGTCTATGTAAGTTTTACCAGTACGCACTGATTTGACTTTTCTCATATATTTTGGAGCTACTTCGATGGTATCACCATCATTCATGATATGAATATTTCTCTCTGGAACTCCACACATCATACCAGTCTCTTTATGTGCCATTACATGATTATATTCACCATGAATAGGTAAAAAGAATTTAGGATTAGTGAGGCGGAGCATAAGTTTTTGCTCTACTATAGAAGCGTGACCAGAAGCATGGATATCTTTGTCTCTTGCTATAGTAGCACCTGCTCGTTGTAGATGATTTAACATACCAGAGATGCTCCCTTCATTTCCAGGAATAGCACGCGAAGAAAGTACAATGAGATCTGTCGGTTTGATCTTAATATGTCTATGCTCACCAATACTCATTCTAAAAAGTGCAGAACTTGGCTCTCCTTGAGAACCTGTCGTTATGATAAGCACTTCATGATCACTCATGTGTGCAACCTGATCTGGCTCAATAAAGATATTTTTATTGAGTTTTACATAATCATACTGCATAGCAATCTCGATATTACGCTCCATCGAACGCCCTATGACACATACTTTACGACCATATTTTACACCATACTGGATAGCTTGTTGTACACGATGGACATTTGAGCTAAAGGTTGAAAGTATAACACGACCAGTTGCTTTAGAAAAAACTCTATCAAGAGCTGGTGCTACACTTAGCTCTGATGGAGTTGGTAGAGCATTGTAAGAGTTGGTAGAATCAGATAAAAGACAAAGTACACCTTTATCTCCATAATATGCGAGTCTATGTAGATCTGCTGTATATCCATCCACTGGAGTATGATCGATTTTAAAATCACCAGTATGGATAATAGTTCCTGCATCAGTTGTGATAGCAAGTGAAGATGAATCTAAGATAGAGTGAGTCATGTGCATCCACTCGATTTTAAAATCTTCACCTATCTCATAGATCTCTCTTTTTATAATTGGGTTGAAGTATTTTTTAAACTCTTTAATGTGATGCTCATCGAACTTATTAGCAATCATTGCAAGTGGTAGTGGTGAAGCATATATTGGGAACTGCATCTCTTTGTAAAGATATGGCATTGCACCGATATGATCTTCGTGAGCATGTGTAATAATGACTGCTTTAATCTTGTCTTTAATTTCACGAATATAAGTAAAATCAGGGACTAAGATATCGACACCATGCATATCTTCATCTGGAAAACTCATCCCAACATCGATTAAAATTGCTTCTTTTTCTGTTTCAAATACAGTGATATTTCCACCAATCTCACCAAGTCCACCGAGTGGAGTGATACGAATTTTTGCTTTTGAATTAAGATCAAGTTTAAAATGTGGGTTAAGTCTTTGTTTATGTGCTTCTTGATTGAGAGCTACATATTTTTTAAGATTTTCGTCTACAGGAGTGCTTTGACGGCGACGCCCTCTTCCTCCGCCTTTATTTCTGTTTTGGTTATTGTTTGGCTTTGAGGCACTATTGTTTCTTGGTTTGTTTTGATTATTGCGATTTTGATTATTGTTTCTTGGTTTGCTTGGAGTACGGTTGCCATCTTTTGATGCCTCTTTTACATTACCATCTACCTCTGGTTTCACGCTTGGTTGTGCGTTACCTTTATTGTCTTCCATTGTATGTACACCTTATATTATTTTTTTATATAGGTGGTGATAGTCTGAGGTAGAAACTTGATGAGGACGAATCGTCAATGTAAAATTTAATTCTTCAAAAATATGAAGAAGTTCAGTTTTGTCATACTTTGAAGATAGGTTTTTGAGTAAAGTTTTTCGAGGTTGAGTAAATGCAACTCTAAGCATATTCTCGAACTCTTTATCTTTTCTATTTTTATCTTTTTGTATCAAGAAAACTGCAGAGTTAATCTTTGGCGGTGGCTCAAAAGCAGTTGGGGGAACCCTCACAACAATATGTGCTGTTCCTACACTTTGGGTTATAATACCCAAAGAACCAAATACTTTCTCCCCTGCTTCCGCGCAAAACTTCTCTGCAACTTCTAACTGAGTCATTACAAGTATGTTTTTACACATTGGATCAGCGAGTGCTTTTAAGATGATGTTTGTAGCTATGTAATATGGTAGGTTTGCCACCAAATCATAGCGTTCATTTATCAAACATTCATCCGAGCTAGTCTTCCAAACATTGAGCACATCCCCGCAATGAAGCTGGAATTGTTTGGTGTTGATCTCGTCTTTAAACTTATCTTGCAATATTTTACATAATTCGGTATCGACCTCAAAAGCTTCTACGCTTCGGACATCTACTAAATATTTAGTTAAATCACCTAAACCAGGTCCAATTTCTACAACTTTGTTATCGTTATTGGGCATCGATTGGATGATCTTATGCAATACACTTACATCTTTTAAGAAATTTTGTCCAAATCTCTTCTTCGCTATCACTGTATTGCTCTTCATAGGCAAGAGTTTACCATACTTTTACTAACAAGGAGATAAAAAGTATCTTGTTTTTTCATTCGATCCAAAATGTTTCCCGTGAAACATTAATGTTCCAATCCATTAAGCCTTCTTAGATATAATTGTATCTATATATACAGCAGGTAAAAATATGAACTATTTCGCAAAAAGAATCATCCCCTGTCTTGATGTCAAAGATGGACGCGTTGTAAAAGGTGTTAACTTTGTAGGACTCAAAGATGCAGGAGACCCGGTAGAAGTTGCAAGACGCTACAATGAAGAGGGTGCTGATGAACTTACATTTTTAGACATCACAGCTTCCAGTGACAATCGTGATACCATAGTCGATATAGTAGCTCAAGTAGCACGGGAGATATTTATACCCCTTACAGTGGGTGGCGGCATCCGTAAACTTGAAGATATCTACAAACTGCTTAATGTTGGATGTGACAAAGTAAGCGTGAACTCCGCTGCCATCAAACGCCCAGAGCTTATAGACGAAGGTGCGAAACGCTTTGGAAGCCAATGTATCGTAACTGCCATAGATGTAAAAAAAACAGGCAATAGTTACAATGTCTATCTCAATGGTGGACGCGTCGATACGGGCATAGATGCACTAGAATGGGCAAAAGAAGTGGTGGAGCGTGGAAGTGGTGAGATACTCCTTACCTCAATGGATGCAGATGGTACAAAGGCTGGATTTGAACTCGATATCACAAGTCAGATATCTAAATCTGTCAATGTGCCTGTCATAGCAAGTGGTGGTGCAGGAACGATGGAACACATCAAAGATGCCTTTGATGCCGGTGCTGATGCAGCACTTGCAGCAAGTATCTTTCACTATAAAGAGATAGATATCATGGATTTAAAACACTACCTCCATGACAACAACATTGCTGTGAGACTCTAAGAGATGATTATTTGCGCTGGAAATAACGAAACATTTGACTTTGCACAACCTATGGGTGTTGGTCTCATAGAGACTGCTATGAACTTAACAAGGTTATGTCTCTTCGATAAGCCTGAGTTTTTACTCTTTGTTGGAAGTGCAGGGAGCTATGGAGATGCCAAGATATTTGACATCATCGAGTCAAAAACTGCTGCCAATATTGAACTCGCATTTTTGAGTAATGATGCCTATACCCCACTCGATAATGTAGTCTCTACAAATACTGATGGCACAAAAGATATTGTAGTGAACTCTTCTAACTACATCTCAACTAACCAAGAACTCTGTGCAAAATTTTTACCTCTTGGTGTAGGCATCGAAAACATGGAGTTTTATGCTGTTTTAAAGATAGCACAAGAGTTTAATATCCCTGCTGGTGGAGTTTTTTGTATAACAAACTATACTAACGCTAACGCACATGCTGATTTTATTGCTAACCATGCTAAAGCAAAAGAGTTGCTAACACTCCATGTAAAAAACCGTATTAAGGAGCTTACAATATCATGAAGCCATCACTCCTAGACTACACACAAAAAGAACTTGCAGAACTCATCCAACCAAAATTTCGTGTCAAACAAATTTTTGGTTGGTTGTATCATAACTACGCACAGAGCTTTGAAGATATGAAAAATATCCCCAAGGCTCTTAAAGAGGAACTTACAGAGAAATACATAGTAAATCCTATGAAGATTATCAAAAAAGAATTATCAACTGATGGAACAATAAAGTATCTTTTTGAACTTCAAGATGCCAAGACTGTCGAAGCTGTTTGGCTAAAAATGAAAGATGAGAAAAGAGATGCACAAGGTGAACTTACCCAAGAAGCGAGATACACCATCTGTGTCTCAACACAAGTAGGATGCAAAGTAGGGTGTGCATTTTGTTTGACTGCCAAAGGTGGCTTTACGAGAGATCTTACTGCTGGTGAGATAGTCGCACAAGTGGTCAATCTCAAAAGAGACAATAACCACAAACATAACCGTATGATAAATATAGTCTATATGGGTATGGGTGAACCACTCGACAACCTAGACAATCTTGCAAAAGCGATAGAGATATTTAAAGAGCAAGAGGGTCTGTGCATCAGTGCTAAACGCCAAACTGTTTCTACCTCAGGCTTAAGTAATAAGATAGATCAACTAGGACAGATGGATTTAGGTGTCCACATCGCCATCTCGCTTCACGCAGTTGATGATGAACTTAGATCTGAACTCATACCTATGAACAAGGCACATAACATCAACTCTATCATAGAGGCTGTAAAACGCTTCCCCATAGACACTCGCAAGCGTGTTATGTTTGAGTATCTTGTGATAAAAGATAAAAACGATGATTTAGGTTCGGCAAAAAAGCTTGTAAAACTTCTACATGGTATCAAGGCCAAAGTCAATCTTATCTATTTCAATCCATATCCAGGCACACCTTACGATAGACCCCAGCTCAAAGATATGGTGGATTTTCAAGAGTATCTAGTAAGCCATGGTCTGCTTTGTACCATACGCGATTCTAAAGGGATTGATATTAGTGCTGCCTGTGGACAACTTAAGGAAAAGGAAAATAAAAAATGAGTGTCGTAGAAATATTTGAATTAATTTTTTTACTTGCTGTCGTTGCAGCAGGAATGATAGGTTTTATAAGAGTTGCTACAAGTGACGACAACAAGGATTAGATCATTGGGAATTTGTAAATAAAGTTCCCTTCGAATAGTTTCCCTCTTTAAGTAAAAACTCTTTTGCTGATGTTAAGTCATAGCCACTGCATAAAAACATCTCTCTGTTGCGTTGCAATAAAAACTTTGCTGCTTTGAGTTTTGTTACGATGCCACCAGTAGCAAACTCGTTTGATGGAGTATGCTCCTCATTGAGTGCATCTTGAGATATCTCATCAATTTTAGAATACATCTTAGCATTTTTATGCGTCGATGGATTTAAGTCATAATAACCATCTATATCACTGAGTATTACCAACAAATCTGCATCAGTATGATGTGTCACATGTGCTGAAAGCTGATCATTGTCCCCAAAGACCTGTTCTGATGTTGTAGAGATATCGTTTTCATTGACTATGGGCAAGATACCATTCTCTAGTGTTGTGCTGATGATACGGCGAAATATCTCTGTACGCCTTCTCGAATCAAAATCATCCTCTGTTAAAAGTATTTGCGAGGTATCGATGCCATAAAGCTCAAACTTTGCCTTATAGCTACTCATCAAAATAGGTTGCCCAACAGATGCTAAAACCTTTTTAGAGATCTTTATCTTCCTATCAAGCTTTAGAGCGGTATAACCAGCTGCAACAGCTCCCGAAGTTACTAAGATAACCTCATAATGCTTTTTAAACTCTGAGAGCATAGAGATAAGACTCATCATCCTATCTTTAGCTATAGAATTTTTTTCAGTTAAGACACCAGAACCTACTTTAAAGACTATTCTTTTGTATTTTTTTCGACTCATATTATTTATGTATCCTTGTAAACCAAGATTTGCTTAGGAACAAAAGAACCAGATAGAATGCGGTTTTATTTAATTTTGAATCCTTAGCGTAATTATAGCACTTTGTAACTCTTATGAAATGTTATTATGATAAAATGGTAAAAAATATAAAGGAAGTATATTATTATGGCTGAAAAGAAAACAAACACACAACGCATTAGAAGAATTTACGATCTTTGTGAAGAACATTTTGGTGATGTTCGTTTCGTGGGTATCAAGTATCATAAAAAAATTGGCTGGATAGCAAAAGCACAATTTGAAGAGGGTTTTGAAAATCTTACTACAGATGGTGAAACAAGTGTTGAAGCATTAAGAAAATTGAAGAATCGTGTTAAGAAGATTATTAAGAGATATAATGGTGTATAAAAATCCTTCGTACGAGCAAATTTAGTTGTTCGTGTTACATATTTTTTCAAAATATGTACATTTGAAGCTAATCGTTCATCGGGCTGTATTTTCATAAATGAAAATCCGCTCCTCTTCTCTGCTTCTAAATGCAGAACGACCAACACACCAGGGAGGTCGTTCAGAAACACAATAATACCCTCTTATTCTCTTAAAAGAATCTAACACTATAAAAAAATTTATGAATTTGTTTAAAATGTGTACTATTCACACATTGTTGTAAGTTGTGAATAAGAGGAGAGGATAGATGGCATAAATTTGAAAATTTTTCATAAGATTAAGAATTAATTTATATAAAATTACTCTTAAAATTTAAAATTTAGAACTTGCTTAAACCCCTGTTTTTAGGGCTTTATTGGCTAGTCACATATTTACAATATGAATTAGAAATTTATCTTATAATTGCATCTAAAAGTTATTCACTTCAAAGCCCTTATTATAGGGGTTTTAGATATTTTAAACATGTTTTAGCAAAATCTTCTTGAGATTTTATATGATGCTCTACTTCATAAAGAGTAAACTCTAATTCATTTGCATGTAAGAGCAATCTTGTTGCCCCACTTTTTTTAAGTCTTTGCTCATTTGTTATAGTTTTATCTAAAAATCTCAAAACATCCTCTTGACTTTGTCCATAAATGGGATCACCAACGATTGGATGTTTCACATGAAACAAATGGACACGAATCTGATGCTGTCTTCCTGTAAAAGGTTTACATTCAACTAAAGTCATATTTTTGTCTGTGAAATACTCTAAAGGAGAGATCGTTGTTTTAGATGCTTTACCATCTGGATGCACTTTAACTACCATCCGTACAATAGCACTAGCATCTTCTTTTCTAAGAAGTGGCTCTTCAATAACAAGTTCCTCTTTGAATTCGCCATGTACCAATGCCAAATACTTTTTTTGAATCTTGCGACTTTCAAAGAGCATCTTGATATCTTTTTCACTCTGCTTATCTCTGGCACACAAGACCAATCCACTTGTTTCTTGATCTATACGATGAGCGATGTTAGCTTGCAAACCAAACTGATACTTGAGTTCATCTACAAGGGAGTATTCCGTATCTCTATTTTGAGGATGTATGAGTACTCCACTAGGTTTATTAAAAACTACAAAGTCTTTTTCTATGACATCAGCTTGAAGCCCTCTTGTGCTTGGCTCATACTGAACAAACTCAAACTCACCCTCTATCTCAAGAGTAGGAGTAACCATAGGCTCTCCATCTATAAAAAGTCTGCCATGGGCTATAAGTCTTTGTGCTTCTTTTTGTGTATAACCCAACTCGTGAATGAGAAACATAAATGCGCGTTGTTTCTCCCCAACAAAAAATTT
>WFMY01000022.1 GCA_015488855.1 Helicobacteraceae bacterium | reverse complement strand
GTCAAAGAAGTAGGGTAAATTTTTTCTGATATTTGTCAATAATGTGTTAAAATAGTTCAAACAGACAATAAGGTAAGTGACTCTAATGAAATTTATGCTTGGACTAGTATTATTATATTCAGTCATATTCGCACAACCTGTAGTCACTATTTGTCAAGTTTCACCACATGATATAAAGTTATGATACAATTACGCAAGGCTACACTATGAAAAAACTACTTATCATACTACTTTTTTTAAGATCTCTTCTTTTTGCTACTTCACAACAAGACACGATAGAACAGATTGGAACTTATGTTCAAATACTGATACCACTGAGTGCATGGTCTACTACGCTTATCACCGATGATACTGAGGGTCAAATAGACTTTTACAAATCTTTTGGTGCTACATTTGTAACAACCCATATCCTCAAAAATACTGTAAAGCGTAGACGCCCTGATGGTTCTGATACTAAGTCTTTTCCCTCTGGACATACCTCAGCATCATTTCAAGGGGCATCGTTTATTCACTTTAGATATGGGTTCAAATATGCTATCCTTCCTTATCTTGGAGCTGCTTTTGTGGGCTATAGTCGTGTCCAAGCTGACAAGCACTATGTGGGCGATGTCATTGCTGGGGCTGTTATTGGGGCTGGTTTTGCTTGGTTTTTTACAAAACCCTATAAAGTTAAAGATGTTCTCATAAAGCCTATAGTTTTCAAATCCCAAAATAACAACTATAATCTTTATGGAGTTCAAATAACTTTTTGATTTAACTGCCTTTAACTATCTATTGGCTAAAATTCCATTACTAAAATAAAAGGCTCTTTCATGGTTGTTACTCGTTTTGCTCCAAGTCCTACGGGATATCTTCATATCGGTGGGTTACGAACTGCACTTTTTTCTTACCTTTGGGCGAAAAAAAATGGAGGAAAATTTGTTCTTCGCATCGAAGATACGGATAAGGCTAGAAACTCTGAGGAAGCGACACAGGCTATTTTAAAAGCATTTGAATGGTTGGGCTTAGAACACGATGGAGAGATTACCTACCAATCTCAAAGAGATGCAATCTACGCAAAATATATTAAACAACTTTTAGATGAAGGTAAGGCTTATAAATGCTATATGTCAAAAGAGGAACTTACAGAGCTTCGTGAAACTCAGATGCTAAACAAAGAGCGTACAAAGTACAATGGCAAATACCGTGACTTTAAGGGAATTCCTCCTGAGGGCATCGAGCCTGTCATCCGCATCAAAGCACCTTTGAGTGGTGAGATACTTGTTAAAGATGGTGTCAAAGGTGCTGTAAGCTTTCAAGCCCAAGATATCTTAGATGATTTTGTTATTGCTCGGGCTGATGGTGCAGCAACCTACAATTTTGTAGTAGCTATTGATGACCATCTCATGGGTATTAACGAAGTTATCCGTGGGGATGACCATCTCTCAAATACACCTAAACAGATAGTTGTTTATGATGCACTAGGCTGGGACTTACCAAAATTTTATCATGTACCGATGATACATAACTCAGCTGGTAAAAAACTCTCTAAACGCGATGGAGCAACGGATGTGATGGCATATAAAGAGATGGGTTATACGCCAGAAGCACTTCTTAACTTTCTTGTGCGTCTTGGCTGGAGTCATGGGGATCAAGAGATATTTTCTATGGAGGAGATGCAAGAACTTTTCAATCCTAAAGATATCAATAAATCTGCATCTATCTACAGTACAGATAAACTTGACTGGCTTAACGCACACTATATCAAAAATACATCAAACGAAATCCTTGTAGAACTATTAGTTGGGTATGGTTTAACGCTTACATCACATGACAAAAAAGAGGTACTTTTAGATGCACTCAAAGAGCGTGCAAAAACGCTCAAAGAGATGGCAGAATTAGTCAAAGAGATACTTGTTACTCCTGAGAGTTATGATGAAAAAGCAGTCAAAAAAGCCTTCAAAGGTAAGCCCATCCCTATTCTTAATGCTTTTGGAGCAAAACTTGCAGCTGGTGAACCTCACTTACCAAGTGACTACCATGCACTGATGGAAGAGGTGGTCTCAGAGATGAAGATAGGATTTGGCAAAATTGGAATGCCTCTTCGTGTAGCACTCCTTGGAAAGATGGGTGGTCCAAACATCGATGTTATCATGGCAGTTATAGGCAAAGAGGAGACTATGCTGAGGATTGCTAAAGCAATAGCAACGAAAGAGAACCTGTAAATTACCATTCACTTGGTATTGTCTTTGTTCGTATTTATTTTTAAGTGGGGTGGGGTATATAGATTCCCATCGGGGAGGATGGGAACGATGTAGGGTAAAAAAGTCTACTTGTATCTATAAGTGATACGACCTTTATCAAGTGAATAAGGTGTTAGTTCTAACTTTACTTTATCCCCTGGAAGTATTTTGATGTAGTGCATACGCATTTTTCCAGCGATGTGACACAAAATTATATGCCCATTTTCTAGTTCAACACGAAATGTTGCATTTGGTAGAGCTTCAACAATCTTGCCATCAACTTCTATAACATCAGCTTTTGCCATTTATAAGTCCTTTTCTAGTGTAAATTCTAGTTTTCTCTTACGCAAGAGATAGTATCTCAGCTTTACCATTAATTATTGCAACAGTATGCTCGTAGTGTGAACCGCGTAATCCATCGGTACTAACAACATCCCATTCGTTTTCCAAGATAACCTTAGCGCTATCTTTTTGACAAATCATAGGCTCAAGACAAAATACCATTCCGTTTTTTATCTTTGGACCTTGTTTAGGATTTTTCCCTTCGAGATAGTTTGGAATCTCTGGTTCTTCATGCGGTTTTTTTCCTATACCATGACCACAAAAGTCATACAAAGGGACAAAGCCTCGTGAACGAATAGCATTTTCCAACACTAGAGATAACTCTTTAAATCTCATACCAACTTTAATATTCTCAATAGCCTCATACAAACTCTCCTTTGCACATGCTATGAGCTTTTCATCTTCTTTAGCGACAACTCCAACACCGACAGTAACTGCAGCATCACCAAACCAACCATCAAGTTCAGTACCGATATCATAACCTATGACATCACCCTCTTGGAGTTTGTAATCAGTCGGAATACCATGAATGATAGTTTGATTTAACGAACAACAAACAGAATTTGGAAAACCATAAAGACCTTTAAAAGAGGGTTTAGCACCTTTAGAGAGGATGTATTCCTCTGCTAATGCATCTAACTCTTTTAAAGAGATACCAGGTTTAGTATGTTCTTGAAGTAGCAGAAGTGCACCACCAACAATCTTGTTAGCAGCACGAAGTTTTTCTATCTCTAAGGGTTTTCTAAGATTAATAGACATTGTTAAAGACCAACAGCACTAAGTGTCTCGTATTTACTCATATAAACCTGAGCTTCAATTTTTCGCATAGTATCAAGAGCTACTTGAACAACGATGAGTACCGCAGTCCCACCAAAGAAGAAAGGTACACCCATCCCTTTGATGATCATAAACGGTAAAGTAGCAATCAAGCCAAGATAAAAAGCACCAGTGACTGTTAAGTTACCAGCAGTTTTATTTAAAAAATCTTTGGTTGCTTCACCAGTACGAATACCAGGGATAAATCCACCTTGCCTTTTTAAATTATCTGAGATATCTTTTGCATTAAATGTAATCGAAGCATAGAAAAATGCAAAGAATATAACAAATACAAAGGTTAAAAAGTTAAAAAAGTACGAGTTTGGACTCATAAAATCAGCAATTGCCTGAACTGTAGGATTTGTACTCGATGAAAGTACAGTCATTGGAAACATCAATATAGCAGAAGCAAAGATAACTGGAATAACACCAGCAAGATTTACTTTAATAGGGATGTAATTCATAACTCTTTTGTTTTTATTTTGCATCATAGTCTTTTTAGCATAGGTGATTGGCACACGGCGTTCACCAAGCTCAACATAGATGATAACCCCAACAGTACCTAAAATTAATACAAGGATAGCTAAGATAGTTAAAAAGCTCATAGCTCCGGTATTGACCATTGTAATACTTTGACCAATAGCATTAGGAATTGCAGAAACAATTCCAGCGAAGATGATTAAAGAAATACCATTTCCAATACCACTTTGAGTGATCTGTTCACCAATCCACATCAAAAGCATAGTCCCTGCAAGCATAGATACTGCAGCTAATATGATAAATGTATTTTGATCAGCTAAGATAGCACTGTTTCCTGTAGGTCCTGTTAAGCTTTGAAGTCCAACACTTACACCTACTGCTTGAATAAGAGTAATAACAATAGTAGCATAACGAATGATTTGCATATATTTTGTCATACCATCACGCTCTTTTTTCATCTGCCCAAGTGGTGCAAAAGTTGCAGCAAGAAGTTCCATGATGATAGAAGCAGTGATATAAGGCATAATACCAAGAGATATGATAGAAAATCGCTGAACAGCTTTTCCACTAAACATATTAAATAATCCAAGGGAGTCTGATTGGTGAGAATCGAAGAATGATGCAATAACTGCTGTATCTACACCAGGTACTGGCACATAAGCCAGTAAGCGGTAAAGAAATAAAAACCCGACTGTAATAAGTATCTTATTAACAAGAGATTTATTCACGACTATTTACCTGTAGTTGTAACGCTGTCGTCTTTAATTTTAGAAGCTAAATCTTTCGCGTGAGCTCCAACTAATTTAACTTTTGAAACTGAGTTAGCTATCTTGTGAACACTACGGATGCTCTCCATGGTGATCTCACTAAGTTCTGCAACTGCAGTAATTTTTTCAACATTAATTACATAAGGCTTAACATTGTTAGAGTGAAAACCAATTTTTGGCATAATCTTCGCTAATGGAAGCTGACCACCAATAAAGTTTCTCTTTCTTTTATAACCTGAACGAGATTTTTGACCTTTTTGACCACGAGAAGCAGTCTTACCAGTACCAGAACCTTGTCCACGACCAACTCTTTTACGGTTACTTGTAGAACCTTCAGCTGGAGATAAATTTTCAATACCCATCATCTTATCCTTTTAAACGACCTAGTGCTTCAACAGTTGCGCGCACTAGTGTATTTGGATTGTTCGAGCCAATTGATTTTGTAAGTATATCTTGAAAACCTGCAAGTACAAGAACAGGACGAGCTGCTCCACCTGCGATAACACCAGTACCTTCAGATGCTGGTTTTAAAAGAATTGTACTTGCATTAAATTTATGCTCAATATCGTGTGCAATAGTTGTACCTTTAATACTTACTGTTGTAAGATTTTTAAACGCTTCATCTACTGCTTTTTTAATAGCATCAGGAACCTCTTTCGCTTTTCCTGTACCATAACCAATCGTACCTTTTTTATCGCCAACTACAACAAGTGCAGTAAAACGAAATCTACGACCACCTTTAACAACTTTTGTTACACGACCAATATTTACAATCGCTTCTTCAAAATCATCTCTATTAATTTCCATCATGCTCTCCTAGAACTTAATTTCGTTTGCACGAAGTGCATCACCGAATGAAGCTACAACACCGTGGTATTGGTAACCATTACGATCAAAAACAATCTCAGAAATTTTAGCCTCTTTTAGTTTAGCAGCAAATGCCTCACCTAGTGCAGCCGCACCCTCTTTGTTTGCTTTGTATCCTGTCACTTTAGAGTGAAGAGAAACTAGCGTTGTTGCAGTCACATCATCAATAGCTTGTACACTCAAATAACGGTTTGAACGAAAAACAGATATTCGTGGAAGTGTAGCACACCCGCTGATTTTCGCACGGATACGACGCTTACGCTTTAGGCGAGTAGCAACTTTATTTTTTAATACTTTTGCATTCATCTTTTATCCTTACTTACTAGCAGTTTTACCGGCTTTACGCACGATATGCTCTTCCATATACTTAACACCCTTACCTTTGTAAGGCTCTGGTGGACGGAAACTTCTCACTTCTGCAGCTACTTGACCAAGCTTTTGCTTGTCATGAGACTTTAAAGTAATAACATTTTTTACAACTTCAGCGCTAACACCTTCTGGCAACTCATAATTGATATCATGAGAAAATCCAAGTTGCAAGTTTAAAATTTTACCTTGAACAGCAGCTCTATAACCAACACCATTAATCTCTAATTGCTTAGAGTAACCATCAGTTAAACCAGTTACTATATTTTGTGCTAATGCACGGTATGTTCCCCAAAATGCTCTATGTTCTTTAGCTTCACTTTTAACAGCGAAAGTTAAAACAGTACCATCTATGGAAAAATTAACATTACCTTTAGTATCTAAATCAACTGAATTTTTTCCAGCAACAAAAGTAATTATATCTCCATTTGTGCTAACTTTAATATTAGCTCCGAAATCTACGGGTTTTTTACCAATTCTTGACATAATTCACCCCTACCAAATCGTACACATAACTTCACCACCAATACCAAGCTCATAAGCTTTGTCATTTGGTAGTACGCCATGTGAAGTAGAAACTATAATAGTTCCATAACCATTTTTGAAACGCTTGATATCTTCTTTACCTTTGTAAACGCGTCTTCCAGGTTTAGAAACTCTTTTCATCTCGTTGATCACAACTGAACCGTTATCATCGTATTTTAATACAACTTTTATACTCTTTTTAACGCCATCTTCAATAACATTAGCACTTTCTAAGTAAGCTTTATCAACTAAGATATTTACCATTGCTTCAACACTCTTAGAGTGAACAAGCGTAGTAGTGCTTAGTTTTCTCATACCAGCATTACGGATTCTCGTTAAAGAATCTGATACTAAATCATTTATCATAAATAATTCCTTTATTTTGCAAGTTCAACCAAAGTTAAACTGCTAATTGTTAGGAGTTTCTAAATGGGAGGCTATTGCCTACCAACTAGACTTTCTAACACCTGGGATTAATCCCTCATTTGCCATTTTTCTAAAACAAACACGACAGATTCCGAAGTCACGAAGAACAGAGTGTGGACGACCACAAATCTGACATCTTGTATAACCACGAACTTTGAACTTTGGAGTTCTTGCCGCTTTAGCGATCATTGATTTCTTAGCCATTAGTTACTCCCTTTTGTAAAAGGCATACCTAATTTCTCTAAGAGAGCAAATCCTGCCTTATCTGTATCTGCTGATGTTACAACAGTGATATTCATACCATGAATTTGCATGATTGAGTCATAAGTAATCTCTGGAAAGATCAATTGCTCTTGTAAACCAAAGTTGAAATTACCACGACCGTCAAAACCATTTCTAGCAACTCCACGGAAATCTTTTACACGAGGAAGTGCAATAGACACGAGACGATCGAAGAAATTGAACATATTTTCACCACGAAGTGTAACACGAATACCGACTGGCATACCCTCACGAACTTTAAAACCTGCAACAGATTTTTTCGCAATTACTGTAGTTGCTTTTTGACCAGCAATAGTAGTAATAGTGTCTTCAATATTTTTAATGAGTTTGTTATCTTTCATTGCGAAACCAGCACCTACAGAGATGATAACTTTTTCAAGTTTTGGTGTCTGCATAGGGTTTTTAATATCTAACTCTTTTTGCAACTCAGCTTTTAAACCTAAGTATTTTTCTTTTAAGCGTGCCATTATTATGCCTCCACTTTACGAACATTTGAAGCGTCTATTGGCATCTCTTTATTGATATGCCCGCCTTTTGCGTTCTCTTCAGTTGGTTTGATAGCTTTTTTAGCAATCTTACAACCCTCAACGATAACCTTGTTTTTCTTAGGCATTACTGCTAAAACAGTAGCCTTAGTCCCACGGTCATCTCCAGCGATGATCTCAACAGTATCGCCTTTTTTGAAATTAAACTTTGCCATTAAACAACCTCCGGCGCAAGAGAAACAATCTTCATGAAACCAGCATAACGAACTTCACGACCAACAGGTCCAAAGATACGAGTACCGATTGGCTCTCTTTTATCATCAAGGATTACAGCTGCATTGTCATCAAAACGAATAAGAGAACCATTTTCACGCTGAATCTCTTTGTGCGTTCTTACGACAACAGCTTTAACCACCTTACCTTTTTTAACTTTAGCAGTTGGAGTCGCTTTTTTTACAGAAGCAACGATAACGTCACCTACTGATGCATAACGACGCTTAGAACCACCAAGCACTTTAATACACATAATCTCTTTAGCACCTGTATTATCAGCTACATTTAAACGAGTAAAACCTTGGATCATTACACCGCTCCTACTACTGATTTAAGTCTAAAAGATTTAGTCTTAGAAAGTGGACGACATTCTCTTGCGATAATTTCGTCTCCTACTTTAAGTTCATTCTTCTCATCATGGATAAGATATTTTTTGAACTTTTTTACAACTTTATGGTAACGAGGATGCATTACACGACGCTCAACAATGATGCTCACTGTTTTATCGCCTGAAATCTTTACAACTTTACCTTGAATTTCTCGTTTGTGTGTCATTATCTCACCCCTTACTTCACAACAGCTGTATTGGCTACAGTTATTGCAGTATTAATGCGTGCAATATCTTTTTTTGCAACACTTAGTTCACTAGTGTTTTGAAGTTGCATCATCTGTTTTTTAATCTTAAGAGTAAAAAGCTCAGTTTTTTTCTCTTTAAGCATAGCAGTTAATTCAGCTACAGTTTTACCCGATAAATCAGAATAATTCATTGTTCATCTCCGCAGTGATTATTTTTGTTTTGAACGGTAGTTTGTGAATCGCAAGAGTTAATGCTTTACGCGCTAAATCTTCATTTACACCAGCCATTTCAAAAATGATACGACCAGGCTTAATATTCATAACATACTGATCGATTGGACCTTTACCCTTACCCATACGCACTTCAAGAGGGCGTTTAGTGAGAGGTTTAGCAGGAAATACTCTAATCCAGATCTTACCAGTACGATTAATCGCACGAGTAGCTGTAATACGAGCAGCTTCAAGTTGACGAGAGTTGATACGACCTGCTTCAACAGCTTTAATAGCTATATCACCAAATGCTAATGAATATCCACTACGAGCATAACCACGGTTACGCCCTTTCATCATTTTACGGTATTTTGTTCTTTTTGGCATCAACATAATCTATTCCGCCTTTTCTTTTCTTGGAGCTCTCTTACGAGGACGCTCTTTTTTCTCGTCAGCTACTTCAACTGGTACACCTTTAGTAAGCACTTCACCTTTAAAAATCCATACTTTGATACCGATGATTCCATATTGAGTATGTGCTTCAGCGAAACCATAATCAATCTTAGCACGAAGTGTGTGAAGAGGGACACGACCTTCTAAATACCACTCAGTACGAGCCATCTCAGCACCGCCTAAACGACCTGCAACTGCTACTTTGATACCTTTAGCACCACTTCTTTGTGCATTTTGCATAACTTTTTTCATAGCTCTTCTAAAAGCGATACGACGCTCTAGTTGCGTAGCTACATTCTCAGCTACTAACTGTGCGGAAGTATTTGCTTTTTTCTCTTCTTTGATGTTTACAGATATATTTTTACCTATAAGTTTTTGAAGATTTATTTTAAGTTTCTCAATGTCTGCACCCTTTTTCCCAATAATAATACCAGGACGAGCTGCAACGATAGTTACACGAAGACGCTTTACAGTTCTTTCAATGATGATGTTTGCAACACCAGCATAATAAAGTTCTTTTTTCAAATAAGTTCTAATCTTGTAATCTTCACCTAAAGATGCTGCTGCAGTCTTAAAGTCAGGGAACCAACGAGATTCCCAGTTACGGTTGATACCAAGACGCAAACCAATAGGATTAATTTTATGACCCATAATTATTTACCCTCTACTTCTACTAAGATATGTGCTGTTGGCTTACGGATTCCCGATGCCATACCACGAGCTCTTGGGCGAAAACGCTTAAGAACTGGACCATTATCAACACGACAAGATGTTACGACACAGTCACTAGCTTCATTGCCACTATTTGCTACTGCAGATGCAAGTACCTTATAGATGATTTTAGCCGCTTTGTTTGGTGTGAACTCTAAAGCTGCTAGAGCCTCTTCAGCATTCATACCTTGAATCTCTCTTGCGATAAGACGAGATTTGATTGGTGATACACGGATAAACTTTAATAATGCTTTAGCCATGATTACACCTTCTTCTGAACAGAGCCCTTGTGGCCCTTAAATGTACGAGTTGGTGAAAACTCACCAAGTTTATATCCAATATGATTCTCTGTAACATATACAGGAACGAATTGTCGTCCGTTGTGAACATTAAATGTTAAACCAACCATATCAGGAATAACCATAGATCTTCTTGACCAAGTTTTTATAGGTTTCTTATTATTTTCAGCCTTAGCTGCAACAACTTTTTTCATTAAATGGTCATCAATGAATGGACCTTTTTTTACTGAACGAGCCATCTTATCCTACCCTTTTTGCATTTGGTTTACGGCGAGTGATTATTAGTTTATCACTAGCTTTTTTACGACGAGTTTTAGCACCCTTTGTTGGTTTACCCCAAGGAGTAACTGGGTGACGACCTGAGTTCGTTTTACCTTCACCACCACCATGTGGGTGATCAATTGGGTTCATAGCAGAACCACGAGTTTGAGGACGAATACCTAAGTGACGCTGACGACCAGCTTTTGCGATAACAATATTGCTATACTCTTCGTTGCCAACTGAACCAACAGTTGCTAAACACTCACCCAATACTAAACGCATCTCTGATGAAGGCATACGAAGTGAAACATACTTACCATCACGACCCATAATCTGAGCACTTGTTCCAGCTGAACGACACATTTGTCCGCCCTTACCAGTTTTAAGCTCAATATTGTGAATCAATGTACCAATAGGTATATTTTTTAACTTCATTGTATTACCAGGCTTAACATCTAAACCAGATTCAGCAGAGTTAACAACATCACCAACTTCAAGATCTTTGGGGTGAAGGATATATCTCTTTTCACCATCAGCATATGCGATAAGAGCAATACGACAATTGCGGTATGGATCATACTCGATAGCGCTTACTGTACCAGGAATATCAAATTTATTTCTTTTGAAATCTATGATACGGTATAGTTTTTTAGCTCCACCCTCTTTATGACGAGAAGTAATACGACCATTTGAATTACGACCAGCATGTACAGGAAGCTTTTTAAGAAGACTTCTTACACTCGCTTTTGCTGTAATATCAGAAGAATCAACATTTGTAAAAAAACGACGAGACGGAGTTATTGGTCTATAAGTTTTAATTGCCATGTTATACCGCCAAACTTTCTATTTGTGCACCTTCAGGTAAAGTTACATAAAACTTTTTAAAGTCATTCTGTTTACCTTTTACACCACGGAACATTTTAACTTTTCCGCTTTGATTCAATGAGTTTACATTTTTTGGAACAATCCCAAAGTACTCACGAAAAACCTCTTTAAGACCCGTTTTAGACATGCGCACTGAAGTTGTAACAACGATTACATTTCTCTCTTGCATATCTAAAGTCTTCTCTGTATATAAAATAGATTTAATATCTGTAATATCAGCCATTATTTAGCCTCGCTTGTTAATTGTTCCCATACTGCTTTTTCTATCACTAACGAACGATAGTTTGCAGCTAAGTATGCGTTTAACTCATTAGATTCGATTACATAAGTTTGAGATAAATTCTCAAAAGCTAAAAATGTAGGCTCATCCAATAAAGATTTTACAAAAAGAGTATCTCTTTGGTTAAGTAGTTTAAACATTGCATTTGCGTCTTTAGTTTTACCAGAGGCTATTTCAATGTTATCAACGATAAACAAAGTTCCATTTTGTGCATGCTCATTTAAAGCAAAGTTTAAAGCAAGTTTCTTTTGCTTTTTATTTACTTTAAGGTTATAGTTACGGTCATTATGTGGACCAAATGCCTTACCACCACCTACGAAGATAGGAGAACGACGAGAACCAGCACGGGCACGCCCGCCACCTTTTTGAGCCCATGGTTTTTTACCACCACCGCGAACTTCACTTCTACCCTTAGCTGTTGCTGTATTTGCACGCTGTGCAGCTTGAGCAGACTTTACATAAAGGTAAAGGTTATGAGGGTTGATACCTGAGAAAGACTCAGGTAATGCTAACTCAGATGCTTTTTCCATTTTTTCATTTAAAACGATTGCGCTCATTATTTAGCTACCTTTACACGACCCAATGCACCGTTTGCTCCAGATACTGAACCTAAAACAGCGATTACACCATTTTCAGCATCGTAAGAAACGATTTCATTTTTCACACTATTTTGTGTGTTTCCATAATGACCTGGCATTTTTTTACCCTTCATTACACGACCTGGCCATTCTGCATTACCGATAGAACCTGTTCTACGACCAAATCTATGACCGTGAGATGCAGGACCACCACCGAAATTCCAACGCTTCATTGCTCCAGAAAAACCACGACCCTTAGTTGTAAAAGTAGATTTCAATACTTTAGCTTCTGCTAAAGGTGCTAAATCTAAATCTCCAGCTTCAGTGTTTGCTACTTCAAGAGTAACAAAACGGTTAAACTCAGATGAAAGGCTATATTTCTTTTGCTGACCTTCTATTGTTTTATTCATTTTTTTACCGCTGCTGTAAGATACAATTGCAGTTGTCACATTATGCTTTGTTTCGTTTACTTCACATACTTTTTGGTCTAAAACTCTTAAAAGAGTAACAGGCTTACTCGGTACTGTGATAGTACGGCTCATACCAATTTTTTCAACTATATATTCCACGATGACTCCTATTTGTCCATAGAGCGAACTTCAACGTCCACTTCTGGTGCAAGATCAAGCTTCATTAATGAATCTACAGTCTCAGGCGTAGCCGAAACGATATCAATCATTCTTGCGTGCATACGAATCTCAAATTGCTCACGAGCTTTCTTATTAACATGAACTGACTTAAGAACTGTATATTTACGAATCTTAGTTGGCAAAGGTATTGGACCACGAATTTGTGCACCTGTACGCTTTACAGCCTCTACGATTGATGCTACAGATCTATCAAGTACACGATGATCATAAGCTTTCAATTTTAAACGAATCTTTTCCATTATTTTCCTTCTAAAGAACTCGTTAGGTCATGCCTAACTATATTTAGTGAACGCGAATTGTACCCAAACAAACTTGAATTATCAAGGATATAGGGGATAAAAAGTAAAATACTTTTATTTTTACTTCCTTACTAAAAGGAATATATTATTTTTTATTCTTAAAAAAAATTCTAACTCATTTCCTTAAAAAAAGGAATATATATTCTAAATATGTTATAATGCTATAAAAATATAGTTTACGGACCTCAATGAAATTTGATATACAACAAATTAAAAAATTTATTATTGGTGGAGGTAGTGCAACGCTTCTACACTACTTAACTATGGCTCTTTTGATTTTTATTGGTATGAAACCACTTTATGCTACAACTATTGGGGCTTTTTTTGGAGCTGTTCTCAATTATATTTTACAGTACCACTACACCTTTGAATCAGACAAGTCTCATCTTTATGCGATACTTAGCTATGTAGTAAGTGTAAGTTTTGGTTTTATTGCAAATACTCTCTTGTTTGCTCTTCTTTATGAGAGCGTTCAAATCAACCTTATCTTTTCACAGTTAATTACTACTGCTATAATTACAGTGCTCAATTACATCTTATATAAATATATAGTTTTTAAACCAAAGGAATCCCATTGACACCTGAACTCTCCATCATCATACCACTTTATAACGAGATAGAAGTTATAGAGATCTGTCACCAAAGAGTAAGTGATGTTTTAAATAAACTCGACTTAGAATATGAAATCATCTATGTTGATGATGGAAGTCAAGATAAAAGTGCAGAGTATGTTTCTAACTTAGCTCATAATGATGCAAGAGTGAGGGCTATACTCCTCAGTAGAAATTTTGGAAAAGAAGCAGCTCTGAGTGCTGGTTTTGATCATGTGCAAGGGGAGCTTACTATCATCTTAGATGCGGATCTCCAAGACCCACCAGAACTCATACCCGAGATGCTCAAGGTTTATGAGGAAAAAGATGTCGATACTATCCTTATGAAACGCACACAAAGAGATGGTGAAAGTGCTACAAAAAAGCAAAGTGCTTATTGGTTTTACCGCATTCTTAACAAACTCAGTGATTTTCACATTCCAGAAGATGTTGGTGACTTTCGACTGATGAACAAAAAATCCCTAGATGCACTTAAAAAACTCCCTGAACGCAATCGTTACACAAAAGGACTTTTTGCTTGGATAGGGATGGATACCTTTGTGATGCACTACCAAAGAGATCCAAGAGTTGCGGGTGTAGCAAAACAAAACTATGCATCACTCTTTAAACTTGCTTTTGAGGGCATCTCCTCCTTTTCCATCCACCCGTTAAGGATATCCACTATATTAGGCATCATATCAGCTCTTTTTGGATTTCTCTTTGGTATCTATATCGCTTTAAAATCTTTAATTCTTGGAGATCCAGTGAGTGGGTACCCGTCTACTATGGCTATCATTACATTCTTAGGTGGAGCACAACTTCTTGGAATTGGAATCGTTGGTGAGTATATTGGAAAAACATATATAGAATCAAAACAAAGACCTATCTACCTTATC
Organism: Helicobacteraceae bacterium; assembly: GCA_015488855.1. Lineage (GTDB taxonomy): Bacteria > Campylobacterota > Campylobacteria > Campylobacterales > Sulfurimonadaceae > Sulfurimonas. The sequence goes on along the minus strand of WFMY01000022.1, from coordinate 3,766 downwards.
AAAAAGCTAGTTTCAAAGAAAGAGATAAATGAAAAATAAATTCTTTATACTTTACTCTATTTTTGCCTTTATGATACTTGCTAGAATCTTTGGGATGCTAAGTATTCCACTTACAGATACTACAGAAGCTCGTTATGCTCATACAGCTCTTCTTATGGCGGTAAGTGGTGATTGGATCACTCCTTATTATGATCTCGGTGTTGCATTTTGGGGGAAGCCTCCTTTTTCATTTTGGATGGAAGCATTATCCATAAAAGTATTTGGGGTCAATGACTTCTCAGCAAGATTTCCAGCGCTGATCTTCACTCTCATGAGTATGGGTTTAATTTATACTTACCTTAAAAGATTTCACTCAAAAGAGACAGCTCTTTGGGGTATACTTATCTACTTTAGTTTCTTACTGACTTATGCACTCTCAGGGGCTATTTTAACGGATTCATATCTTGCCTTTGCTACTACCTTATCTATGATAGCCTTTGTTATGCTCCTAAAAGAGCAAGAAAAATACTGGGGTTATCTCTTTTTTCTCGGTCTTAGCATAGGGATGCTTGCGAAAGGTCCACTCGCTATCGTGATCGTCGGTGGGGGTATGTTCTTTTGGATACTTTTTGATTTTAAAAAACGCTTTATGAGTCTAGGAAAACTTCCTTGGTTTGGCGGTATCCTCCTGATGCTCATCATCTCACTTCCTTGGTATATCATGGCGGAGTTAAAAACGCCAGGTTTTTTAGACTACTTCATCATAGGTGAACACTACAAACGCTTTGTTGACTCAGGCTGGAATGGTGATCTGTATGGTGTTGCACATCAACAATTTCATGGTATGATTTGGGTCATGTGGATACTCTCAAGTTTCCCTTGGGTTTTTCTTGTATTTTCTGCACTTTTAAAACAAATACGCCAAAAAGAAAATCTTTTTAGAAAACTCAAATTTGATCCTATTGAGAGCTACTTTGTTATGTGGTCTCTCTTTACAATGACTTTTTTTACACTCTCAGGAAATGTTCTTTGGACCTATATCCTTCCAGCACTCCCATCTTTGGCTATTCTTTTAGCTTTGCATCTGAAGAAATCATCCTTTGAGATTAAAGCATTTTCAAAAAAAGTTCAGTATGGGATGCTCTTGTTTGTACCTATTGTTTTACTCGTAGCCAATCTTTACATCATAAAAAATCCAGACTCCATCAACACAGAAAAAGCTCTCATCGAGTACTATCAAAGCATCAAAAAAGAGGGTGAAAAGATATACTACCTTCATGAACGACCATTTTCTGCACAGTACTATTCTAACGACAAAGCTATCTTCGTTCACAATAAAAATAAGATAAAAAACAAATCCTTAAGCATGGAGGACAAGGTATTTTTAGATCAACTTAGTGCATCACACTCTCATGCTTTTTTAGTCATTCAAAACAATCAAACAGACTATTTGGATAAACTCTTTGGGAGCAAAATAGTGCAAAAATATAAAAATAGAAATAGAACCATGTTTGAGTATACTCCAAACTAAATCATATAAGCAATGCAAACTTTACTGGAGGAATTTTACAAAACTGACTTGGTTATAGAAAAGTTTCGTTATAGAAAACTTTATATAGACGAAGAAAGTTACCAACTCAGTGGCATCACCCAAAGTGGTAAAACAAAACTTGTAAAAAACTATCTACTCTCCCTTAAAAAGAGTTCTTACCTCTACATAAACTGTGCAGATGTTCGCATAGAGCTCGATGCCTTTAATGATGCACTCCCAAACTACTGTTTACAAAACAAGATAAACACCTTAGTCCTTGACAATTTTGATCCAATATTTAAGTTTGCAAATGTCTCTCAACTCATTCTTATTTCACAGCAACCATACCATTATGATTTTTTAAAAAGCATCAAACTTTACCCTCTTGACTATGAGGAGTTTTTAGCGTTTGAACACAAATATGACTCAACCGCACTTAAGCATTTTTTTCAACTTGGTGGGTTTGCTCACATGAGTAAGGTTACCCCAGATGAGAGACACAACTACATCCAAAAAAGTTTAGATCTTGCATTAGAGCCACAAGAGTTTGAGATTTTAAAATACGCTGCTAAGGTTATAGCACAAAAAGTTTCCCCCTTTTCTATCTATGAGAGACTTAAACTTAACATGAAGGTATCAAAAGACAAACTTTACAAAAGCTACGATGCCCTTGTGCAAAAAGGCTATCTCCATGAACTCGCAAAACTAGAGCATCCAAAAGCTACAAAGAAACTTTACCTTTGTGATATCTCTCTCAAATCTGCTCTTAGCATTGCTAAAAATTTTGGTAGACTCTTTGAAAATATGATTTTTTTAGAGCTTCTTAAAAACGGTGTAGTTTGTTTTTATGATGAAGCTGTAGAATTTTATATACCAACAAATGATGAAGTCATACTCACGATACCTTTTGCACAAGAGAGCGCTCTTTTTAAAAAGATAGAGTCCATAGAGGCTTTTTTATTTACATACCAGATAAAAAAAGTTACAGTCATCACGATGAATAAAGAGGGTACTATCAACCACCCTCTCTCTGAGATCATTATGATACCTTTTGATATCTGGGCATTAGGAGACTAAATACTTATGAAAACATTATGTGGCATAGATGAAGCGGGTCGTGGACCTATAGCTGGAGATCTTGTTGTAGTTGGGTGTATCTTTTTTGAGGATACTAAGGTAGAGGGTTTAAATGACTCTAAAAAGATAAGCGAAAAGAAACGCTCAACACTTTTTGATGAGATAGTGAAACATTGCAAATACCATATTGTAACCATCTCACCAGCCGAGCTAGATGCTAAGGGCATCTCAAAGTGTATGCATGATGCACTCCTTGAGATCAAGTCAAAACTCTCTGCACAAGAGTATCTCTTTGATGGCAATACCACTTTTGGTGTGAATGGACTAGAGACTATGGTGAAAGCTGATGCTAAAGTTGCCGAGGTGAGTGCTGCATCTATCCTTGCCAAAGTGACCCATGACAAAAACATCATCCGAGATGCAAAGCTTTATCCTGAATATGGTTTTGAAAAACACAAAGGGTATGGAACTGCCTACCATATACAGAAGATTAAAGAGCATGGCTACTGCCCTATCCACAGAAGAAGTTTTAAAGTTAAAGCCTTAGAAGATAGAGCGATTTAAAGCCTATGTCTTGTTATACTTTTAGTTAAGCCCACTTTAATTCAGGCTTAATATCTTTATGTGCACACTCTGTCAAATAAGAATTTATTAGATTTTGCTAAGTAATACCTGTTTCTTTTGCTAAGTTTTTAAAATAATCTATTGTATTAGTTTCAATACGAATTGATATTTGTTTTTTAACTTTCTTTGCATATGAATTTTTTATAGAATTACTAAAGTCATATTCTTCTCTCATAATAATTCCTTATAATTTATTTCTTCTAATTTTGTTGCTTTTCTTGCTGAAATAAGACGAATGATATTTTCTTCATCTTTATAACAGTGAACTACAACAAGTATCTTTAAAGAGCAACTTAATCCAAGTAGGATAAATCTGTCTCATCCTCTAAATGCTCAGGATCAAATACAATAAATTAGGTTAGATAATTATATCAAACCTCAAGTGAAAATCACTTGAGTTTTATTTAGTCTATAAAACCCATCACTTTCTCGCCATCAAAGTCACCACTTTTTTCTCTTTGAATCTCATTGATAAAATCTTGAATCTTAAATACAGGCTCTTCTTCGACTGCGACTTTATAAGCTGTATTTTTCACGATAAGATTTATTTGTCCC
>WFMY01000021.1 GCA_015488855.1 Helicobacteraceae bacterium | reverse complement strand
TAGATGCTGTAAAAAAAAGATTAGAGCATCCAGTGATGGGTTACGAAGAAGTTCCCTCTTGCGCATGGCAGGCACAGATAGAGTGGATGAGAGAGCATCATAACTTAGAAATACAAGAAGATGCATTGCTTTATTCGCATTCGGTAGTAGCGAGTATGAATGTGTGCATTAATGCGATGAGTGAAGTGGGTGAAAAGGTGATAGTACAAACGCCTGTCTATCCACCTTTTTTTCACAGTGTCCTTGAAAATGGCAGGGAGTTGTTAAAAAACCCACTCAAACAAGACGAGGAGGGTGTCTATCGTTTTGATAGTGAGGATTTAAAATCCAAGATAGATAAAGATACAAAACTTTTGCTTTTATGTTCCCCGCATAATCCAGTAGGAAGAGTATGGAAGAGGGCGGAGTTAGAAGAAATCTTGGAGATATGTTTAGAAAATGATATTGTTGTTTTTAGTGATGAGATACATTCAGACTTAGTCTATGCACCAAATCAACACATACCCTTTTGCACTTTAAGTCAAGAAGCAAAAGATATAACTATCACAGCCTTGGGAGTGGGCAAAACATTTAATATGGCTGGCTTTGCGATGAGTAGTGTTTACATCCCCAACAAAGATTTAAGAGAAAAGTTTTTAAAAGTCTATAAACAGATACATTTTGCAGAGGGTGCATCTTTGAGTCATGTTGCATTTGAAGCAGCTTATACTCATGGTTCAAGTTGGTTAGAACAACTTAAAGTACATCTTTATAAAAATTATAGTGACTTAAAAGAGTTATGTGAAAGATATCCAAAGCTCATAAAATTGACAAAGCTAGAAGCGACCTATCTTGCTTGGCTGGACTGTCGAGGTATGCAACTCAGCAACAAAGCACTTCGAGAGTTTTTCATCCATGATGCAAAGCTTGGTCTCAATGCTGGACTCAGCTTTGGAAGAGAGGGTAGTGGTTTTATGCGCTTAAACTTTGCTGTATCTTCTGTTAAAATGTTACAACTAATAGAGCGATTAGAGACTGCACTCAAGAGTAGAAGATAAAATGGTAGTAAGAAACTAATGGCAACACAACTTACAAAAATACAAAATTTCATAGATGCACATCATGTTCTGAGTTTAGCTACATCAAACCAAGAAGAACTCAGTGTTTGCAATCTTTTTTATGCCTATGACAAAGAAAATCAAATATTTGTCGTTGCTAGTAGTGATGAGACTACGCATATACAACATATCTTACACAATGCTCACATAGCTGGGAGTATAGTCCTTGAGACAAAAAATATTGGTAAAATTCAAGGTTTACAGTTTCGAGGAAAGTTTGCTCTATTAGAGGAGAGAGGACTCTCTAAAATATATTTCAAAGCATTTCCTACAGCCTTAGCTATGAAACCAAAACTATGGCAAATTCAAGTTGAGTATTTTAAAATGACAGATAACACTTTAGGTTTTGGTAAAAAAATTATTTGGGAACTTTAAGTTCAAAAAGTGAACAATCTGTTCCACTACTTTGAAAAACTAAAAGTGAGGGAATCATCTGAGACTTAAATCCATACGCTTTGCAACCATGGGGTTTTCCTGTTTGCCAAGTTACAAAATAATATTTACATCTTCTACAGTTTATTTTTTTCATGGCAGAAATTTTAACATAATTTGATACAATATCTAAAGTATTTATTTAAAATTTAAAGGGAAAACCTCTATGGATAAGATTTTATTAATGTTACAACTCCAAGCACAACTCAATGAAGCGACTAATGGACCTGACTGGGTCAATGGAGTTACTAAAAATGCTAAAGTTATCAACTGGTCTCGTTGCATATATATGGAATGTGCAGAGATGGTCGATAGTTTTTCGTGGAAACACTGGAAAAATATAGATGCACAGCCTGATTGGGATAACTTGCAAATAGAAGTTATTGATGTATGGCATTTTATCATCTCTTTAGGTATTGAGAACTACTCTAAGATGCTCAAAGGTAATATAGAAGAATTGGCAATCAATATCTCTCAAATGGATAGCTTTTCTAAAATAGAAATAGAAACTACCACTTTTACATCTCAAGATGAGGTTATCTCTAAAGTAGAAAATATTATGAGTCTTGTACTTTCTAAGGGTGAACTAGACTTAGATGCACTTATATCTGAGTTTTTTGACTTAACTATTATGAGTGGACTAAATCTTCAAACACT
>WFMY01000020.1 GCA_015488855.1 Helicobacteraceae bacterium | reverse complement strand
ATCTATGAAACAAAAGAGCAAAAAGTGACAGAGCTTTCAGGTGGGCAACAACAGCGTGTCTCTATTGCAAGGGTGTTAACAAAAAAGCCTCGCATACTTTTTGTTGATGAACCTACAGGAAATTTAGATAATATCACATCGGACGAGGTTAAAAAAATATTTTTCCAATATATTAGTGAATATAATGCAGGTATGATTTTAGTGACACATAATGAAGAGTTTGCAATGGATTGTGACAAGGTGTATAGACTAGAAGATAAAGAACTTAAAAAAATAAAATAATGGAAAAAGAGCAATGAGCTGGGTTTCATTATTTACAGAATCTCATGTCGTGGGTTTCATCCTCCTTTTTTCTCGTTTTGGGGCACTTTTTATGGCGACTCCTATCTTTTCACATAAGGCTATTCCTCATACTGTTAAAGCAGCAATGGCATTTTTCTTTACGATAGTATTTTACTCTTCTATGCCTCCCTTGCAAATCGAGATAACCATCCCAAGCATCATTTTAGCTATACTGAGCGAACTCTTTTTTGGGCTTGCAATAGGATTGGTTTTACAAATCTCTTTTAATGTTATTACCTTCGCAGGGGGGCTTATCTCTTTTATGATGGGTTTTTCTATGGCAAGTGCTATCGACCCTCAATCTGGTGTGAGTATGCCAATTATCTCTCAGTTTTTATCTTTAATGGCTCTGATGATTTTATTTTCAATAGATATGCATCATTGGATTTTACTTTATATTAATGATTCTCTGTCTTCGATACCTTTAGGTGGATTTTTAATGCAGCCAAAACTTTTTGACTACATTATCTATGCAAGTTCAAAGATGTTTGTCGTTGGTTTTATGATAGCTTTCCCTATCATAGCACTTACTTGGCTCTCTGATGTAATCTTTGGGATGCTTATGAAAACAATGCCACAGTTTAATCTCCTTGTTATTGGGTTTCCTATCAAGATAATGGTAGGCTTCGTTGTCCTTATAGCAACCTTTAGTGCGAGTATGCTCATCTTAAAAGATGAGATGTTAGAAGCTTTTAATTATCTAGAGATGTTATTTTAATTTTTTTTTTGATTTTTTTTGATACAATATAGCAAAGGATAAATAAGTGAAGATTCTTCTCATAAATGATAACCCAGTTGTAAACAAGTTGGTAACACTCAGTGCTCAAAAAACATCAGATGAACTTGAAGCTGTTGAAGTAATCGAAGATATAAGTCAGAACAGTTATGACTTAGTTGTAATTGATGATACCTTATATAGTGATGCATTGATGAATGAACTTAATGCAAAGACTAAGTATAAAAAGTCTTTATTTATTTGTTCTAAAGATGCACCAATAAGAGAAGAATTTACACAAATACTTAAGAAACCTTTTTTACCAACAGATTTAGTTGAGATGTTTTCTACATTAGGCACGCAGATGCAAGAGATGGATGTGCCAATTCCTTTAGAAGAATCATCAAGTGAGTCTAGTGAAGTTATGGACTTAGATGATAATTTTGATGAGTTGGAGAGCTTAGAACCTGAAGATGATGCACAAGATTTTAATATAGATTTAGATTTGGGTGAACTAGATGAGCTTGAAGATGATGATGTAGAAAATTTTTCATTGGATGAGAGTGAAGATGAAGAAACACTCCACGAAGTGGATACTGAGTTACTTGATGGTGTCTTAGATGATGAAGTTGATGAAGAAACAATAGATGCTCATGAAAATGTATCTGATGTAGATGCACTAGACGATGTACTCGATGATAGTCTTGATGACTTAGATGATGACCTTGATGCAAGTTTAGCTGATTTAGATTTTGATGATGAAGAGGTTGAATCTTCTTTGGGTGAATTAGATCTTGATGACCTTGAGACGGATGAGGAGTTAGGTTCTGTTCTTGATGAGGATGATCTCAATGAAGTCAATGAGATTATGGATGATATCAATGAAGTAAATGAAAGCAGTGATGACATACTAGCAAATGAAAGCAGTGATGACACAACAGAAGCAGGTTCTGAAGAAAATGAGCTCGAAGAGCTCAGCCCATCAATAGACTCAGACCTCGATAACTCAACTCTTGACGACTTAGAATTAGAACCTGATTCAGACCTAGAAGACCTCGAATTAGACAGTGACTTAGAAGACCCTGATGCAATAGAAAACATTGAAGAACTTATAGAATCTGCTGAGGAAGAACTTACCCAAGAGGACTTAAATGCAGAAGTTGACTTAGACGAATACGCTGATTTAACAAGTAATGAAATCAAGTTGGCTCTTGGCGAAGCGTTAGATGACACAATAGAAGCAACTTCTGAGGAAAATGAGCTTGAAGAAGTAAATGAAATCAATGATGACATACTTGATGATAGTGCTGAAGAAAATGGACTCGAAGAGTCCAATCCATCGACAGACTCAGACCAAGATGAACAATCCCTCCCAAAACCCACCCAAATAACTCCAACTCATGATGGGATTGAAGCTCTTAAAAAGTTGTTAAAGGCTCTTGAAAATGAAGATGTAGCTGCTTCTATGCAAGGTATGAAAATAAATATCAATTTTGAACTAGGAGATAAATAGTGAACTGTGATTCTGGAGCCATTCTTGTTCTCTCCGGTCCAAGTGGTGCAGGGAAAAGTACACTTCTTAATGAGGTAATATATGATATTGGGGAGTGTTATTTCTCCATCTCTACAACTACAAGAAAGATTCGTGAGGGTGAAACAAATGGGATTCATTATCATTTTGTAGGTGAAGAGGAATTTAAGCAAGATATAGAAGATGAGATGTTTTTAGAGTACGCTTATGTTCATGGAAATTATTATGGAACTTCTATACGACCTGTCAAACGCGCTCTTAAAGCTGGCAAACTTGTTATTTTTGATATAGATGTGCAGGGGAATGCTGTCGTAACAAATAGACTTGGCGACATAGCGACCTCCGTGTTTGTATCTCCTCCTCAGTTATCTGAACTCAAGCATAGATTAGAAGCTAGAAATACAGATACGCAAGAAGTTATTGATAAGAGAATTGATATGGCAAAAAGAGAGATTCAAAGAATAACAGAGTATGATTATTTGATCGTAAATGACAACTTAGAAGATGCAGCGGATGTTTTAAGAACGATTGCAAAAGCAGCGAGACTTAAAATTCCTCGAAGTGATATCAATGATTTTACTCAAAATTGGGAAGATATAGAGTAAAATATCTACTTTCTACAATGATAAGTGAATTTACAGCAAAAAAAAGCTATACTCACAAAATTTTAATTTTTAAATAAGGAAATATACTATGGGAATGCCTAGTGGAACAGAACTACTGATAATTTTTGGAATTATCGTACTATTATTTGGTGCAAAGAAAATACCTGATTTAGCTAAAGGTCTTGGTAAAGGTATCAAAAACTTTAAAGCAGAGATGAAAGAACCAGATGCAGATGAGATTGTAGCCGAAGCACCAAAAAAAGTTGAATCTACTGAAGAAGTAGCTGCAACTCAAACACCTAAAACTACTGCACAAGCGTAGGTTTTGAAACAAAGAATATCAACACTTCTTCAGGACATTCTTGGTCGTGAAGTTGTTTTAGAAAAACCTCGTGATCGTTCTTTTGGTCATTTTGCCACCCCTATCGCTTTTTCACTTGCAAAAGAATTACGAAAATCACCTATGATTATAGCTGATGAACTTGCTTCGTCATTTAGTGAGAATGAGGAATTTTCCTCTGTTGAAGCTCTAAAAGGTTACTTAAACTTTAAGCTGAGTGAAAATTTTTTAAACCAATATGCAACATGGGCACTTGATAATCCAAGTAGTTTCGCTCGCCAAGATAAGAAGCAAAAAATACTTTTAGAATATGTGAGTGCAAACCCTACAGGACCTTTACATATCGGTCACTCTCGTGGTGCTGTTTACGGAAACACGCTGTATCGTTTAGCTAAACACCTTGGTTATGATATCACTGCTGAGTATTATGTCAATGATGCTGGAAATCAGATAGACCTTTTAGGTCTTTCTATCCAACTTTATGCGAGAGAAAATATCTTAGGTGAAGATATTGAGTACCCAGAGTCCTATTACCGTGGAGACTACCTTGAAGCTTTAGCACAAGGTGCAATAGTTAAATTTGGTAAAGAAATTTTTAGTGATAAATCTCGCCAAAAAGAACTAGCTCTTTGGGCTAAAGATGGAGTGATGGACTTAGTTAAAAAAGATTTAGATGATGCTAATATAACTTTTGATACTTTTGTCTATGAATCATCTTTATACAGTGACTGGGATAGAGTTATGGCTAAAATGGCTACAACTGATTCAAATGCTATATATGAAAAAGAGGGTAAACTTTGGATAGCATCTCAAACCAAGGGCGATGATAATGACAGAGTTGTTGTACGCGAGGATGGACGCCCCACTTACCTTGCAGGAGACATAGTCTATCACAATCAAAAGTTTGAGCGGGGTTATGATCACTATATCAATATCTGGGGTGCTGATCATCATGGTTATATCCCTCGTGTAAATGCTGCAGTTGAGTATCTGGGATATGATTCAAATAAGCTTGAAATACTTTTAGCACAAATGGTAAGTTTGCTCAAAGATGGTGAGCCGTACAAGATGAGTAAACGCTCTGGTAATGTAATCCTCATGAGTGACATCGTTGAGGAGATTGGCTCTGATGCACTTAGATTTATCTTCGCTTCAAAGAAGAGTGATACTCCTCTTGAGTTCGATATAGAGCAGTTAAAAAAACAAGATAGCTCAAATCCTATTTTTTACATACAGTATGCACATGCTCGTATAAAAACTATCATCTCTAAAAGTTCATTGAGTTCCAAAGGGATTATGTCTGCATCCCTCAAAGGTTTAGATGAAAATGCAAATATCTTGTTGTTTGATGCATTACTTTTACCTGAAGTAGTCGAAGATGCTTTTACTTCTCGCCAAGTACAGAAATTACCAGATTATCTTCAATCATTGGCAGCATCTTTACATAAGTTTTATTATGATGTTCGCATCATTGGGCGTGAGGATGAAGCAAAACTTCTTAAACTTCTTATGGTTGTCGCTTTATCGCTTAAAACAGGTCTTGGTCTTTTAGGTATAGAAGCGAAAGATTTTATGAGTAGAGAAGTAAATGAAACTGACTAGCCCCACGGCTAGATTAATCCAAAGGCAACTCTGGGTATAGTTTCTTTAGTGCATCTAAATTTTTTTTTGGTACTTGTATAAGTATTGGATTTTTCTTTTTATCTAACCATCCAACTATCTTTTTTATCTCTTCATATCGCATCGAGGTACATCCTGCTGTTGGTGCATCTGGATATTTTTGTACATGCAAAAATATACATGAACCACCTTGTACTTTTTGTCCTTTGTTATGCTCCACAACTATACCTAATTTATATTGTGCATCATCTCTTCTCATATACTCAAAACTTTTTGGTTTTTTTGTTGGCATAGTTATGATTTGATTGTAATTTTGATGTGTCGAATCATCAACACAGATGAGATCTTTTGTGGCATATATGTAAGGCATCTTTGTTTTTATTTTTGATGCATACCCAAAAACAGAAGTAAGATGAAAAATTCCAAGGGGTGCTTTTTTATCTCCTTCTCGTTTTTGAGGTTCATTTTTGTCATGAGATAGAGAAATGTTTGAAATTCCCCAAGCTAAACCATATTTGCCTAAATTGACATCAATATCTTTAAATATTTGTTTATTACCCTCGAAACAGCGTAAAATAGCTTTGCTTGAGTCCTCTTTTTCGCTCACAACTAAAACGATTTGGTTTGCTGCATATAAAAAGATTTGTAAATTTATGAGAATTAAGAATGTTTTTAGCATAAGATATGTTACTATTACTAAAATATGAAAGAGATTAAATATTACGGAAAATATGATGAGTATTAAAATAAGAAAAGCCAGCGAAGCTGATGCAAAGTTTTTAGCACAGATGATTTTACAAAGTTCTCGAGCTGAGAAAAAAATAGGAATATTTGATTTTATACTCGATGTAGATTCAGATGCAGACATATTAGAAAAACTTGCAAAGCTTACAGTGACAAAAGCAAAAAGTTATTGCCATTTTAGTAATTTTTTAATCGCTGAGATAGATGAAAAAAATGTAGGAACCTTGTGCAGTTATGAACCTAGAATTGCAACGAAGCAATCCTTTGTTGATGCTCTTAGTGAAATAGAGTGTGGAGATAATATCATAGAATATGAGAGTATACACCAAGAATGTGACTTTGAACAAAATAATCGCACGCTCATTTTTGACTTTATGGAAGAGGTTAACGGATTTTTAGATGTTGGCATCTTAAAAGCACTGATGAGCAAATCTCTTCTCACAGCAAGACTCAAAGGGTATACCATCGCGCAAAGTATTGTAGAGATAGGTTCTCTTGAGGCGATGTTGTTGTATAAGAAACTAGGTTTCATTCAAAAAAAGGAAAAAGAGTGTGAGCTTTATCGTGAAAAATTTGGTCGTAATGGTTTAGCTCTCTTAGAGATTGAGTTCTAGCCATAGAACCCTCTATCCTCTCTTTAATCCCCTCTCTTTTAGCTATAGTTTTAGCATTAGTGACGCGTAATGTCGTCTTATCTCTCTTTGGTGGGATTGTTTTAGGTCTTTTTATCGTTCATGATTTTGCTTTGATAGAGAGTTCTTTAGCAATACTTGAACTTTTTGAAAAACTATTAATGACCCCGTGGATACTCCAAACTTTAGCTTTTGCCATACTTGTTGGTTCTATCATGGCACTCATAGAGGTATCTGGTGGGATAGGTGGTTTTATAGAGTATGTTCAAAATCAAAAAAAACTTGTTCATTCAAAGCGTTCTGCACTTCTTGTGAGTTATATTTTAGGCATCATAATATTTGTTGAATCATCTATTACAGCACTTATCTCAGGTGCAGTAGGTAAACCCTTTTGCCAAGAGTATGGCATCTCTAATGCAAAATTGGCTTTTATATGTGACTCTACGGCTGCTCCTATTAGTTCACTGATAGTATTCAATGGTTATGGTGCCTTACTTTTAGGACTTATCTCTGCACAGATCTCTTTGGGATATATAGAGGGAGATAGTATTGACATTCTTCTTGATACTCTTTTTTATAATTTTTATGCAATTATCACTTTAGTAGTTGTTTTCGTGAGTATTTGGTTTGATATAGATATAGGTCCTATGAAAAACGCAAAATTTCATCCATTTGATGAGGCACTCAGATGTGAGTTAAGAGCTTCAAAATATCTTATGATATTGCCTATAGTCTCAATGATAGTTTTGGTGTTTACCTTTTTGTATATAACAGGTGATGGGGATTTACTCAAAGGGAGTGGTTCAAGTTCTGTATTTTATACCATGCTCGGTACTTTAGTCTTTATGCTTATCTATTATCTCTGGCAAGGTGTCATGAATATAAAAGAGTATGTACGAACATCATATCGTGGGGCTAAGCATCTTTTTCCAGTATCATTGATCCTTTTGTTTGCTTTTGGCATTGGTGAAGTGACAGGTGAACTCCATACTGCACAATATTTAGCGACCTATGCAAGTGAAAATATAAACATCTATTTCTTAGCTTCACTTATCTTTTTGTTGAGTGCTATTATGGCATTTGCAACAGGGACATCATGGGGTACTTTTAGTATTATGATCCCCATTGCAGTGCCTATGGCTTATACTATGGGGGTTGATATACCTTTGGTAATGGGTGCTGTTATCTCAGGTGCTATCTTTGGTGACCATAGCTCACCTATCTCAGATACAACCATCATCTCCTCCCTAGCAGCAGAGTGCGAAGTTGTAGAACATGTCAAAACACAGCTCCCTTACGCTCTTTTAAGTGCTTTTTTGAGTGCTATATTATTTTTTGTATTAAGTATAGTATAAGATTAATCTTTTTTTAAATAGATTTTTGCTATTATTGCGCGTTTATAACCCTATGAGTCAAAATATCAGGCTTTGCTCAATATTTTGAATTTATAGTGTTACTATTCTACTGGAAAAATTTAAGTAAAGGAATTGTATGCCTACAATTAATCAATTGATACGCAAAGAGCGTAAACGCGTTGTAAAGAAGTCAAAATCGGCTGCTTTATTATCTTGCCCTCAGCGTCGTGGTGTTTGTACTCGTGTTTACACAACTACACCAAAAAAACCAAACTCAGCTTTAAGAAAAGTTGCTAAAGTTCGTTTAACTTCAGGTTTTGAAGTTATTTCATATATCGGTGGAGAGGGTCATAACCTTCAAGAACACTCGATAGTTCTAGTTCGTGGTGGTCGTGTAAAAGATTTACCAGGTGTTAAATATCATATCGTTCGTGGTGCTTTAGATACTGCTGGTGTTAGTGACAGAACTGTTGCTAGATCAAAATATGGTACAAAAAGACCAAAAAAATAATCAAAGATTATTTTTTTTAGTTCAGCAGTGAGCTGATAAACATTGAGTATTAACTTTAAGGTTAAGAAGCGATGACAGAGAATATATAAGCTCTGAGTAAATATAATAATATATTGAAGGAAAAACAATGAGAAGAAGAAAAGCTCCCGTTCGTCCAGTTATGCCAGATCCAGTTTATGGAAGCAAAATACTGACGAAATTTATAAACAAAGTAATGCTTGATGGTAAAAAATCAACTGCAGAAAAAATTATCTATAGTGCTATGGATATCATCTCTTCAAGAGGCGAGAAAACAGGTATAGATACATTTAATGAAGCTATTGACAACATCAAACCTATTATAGAAGTAAAAAGTCGCCGTGTTGGTGGTGCTACTTATCAAGTTCCAGTAGAAGTACGCCCAGTTCGTCAACAGTCTTTAGCTATCAGATGGTTAATAGACGCTGCTCGTAAGAGAAATGAAAGAACTATGGCTGAGAGATTGGCAAATGAGTTCATGGAAGCTGCAACTGATAAAGGTTCAGCATTTAAGAAAAAAGAAGATACATACAGAATGGCAGAAGCTAATAAAGCATTTGCTCATTACAGATGGTAATAGGATAACTTATGGCAAGATCACATGACTTAAAAGATGTAAGAAACATCGGGATTGCTGCTCACATTGATGCAGGGAAAACTACAACAACAGAAAGAATTTTATTCTACACTGGTGTTGAGCATAAAATCGGTGAGGTTCATGATGGTGCTGCCACTATGGACTGGATGGAGCAAGAGCAAGAGCGTGGTATTACTATTACTTCTGCTGCAACTACTTGTGAATGGGCTGGTAAGCAGATAAATATTATTGATACTCCGGGTCATGTTGACTTTACTATTGAAGTTGAGCGTTCTATGCGTGTTCTTGATGGTGCTGTATCTGTTTTCTGTGCTGTTGGTGGTGTGCAACCACAATCTGAGACAGTTTGGAGACAAAGAAACCGTTATAAAGTTCCTTCTATTGTTTTTGTGAACAAGATGGATAGAACTGGTGCAGACTTCTATGAGGTTGAGCGTCAAATTCGTGACCGTCTTAAAGGTAATCCAATGCCTTTTCAACTCCCTATTGGTGCTGAAGAAAAGTTTGAAGGCGTAGTTGACTTAGTAAAAATGAAAGAGATTGTTTGGGATGAAGATGCCGAGATGGGTTCTGCTTATCATGAGCAAGATATTCGTGCTGACTTACAAGAGATCTCTGATGAGTACAGAGAGAAAATGCTCGAGACTCTTTCTGAAGTTGATGGTAATGAAGAGTTTGCTGAAAAATTCTTAGAGGGTGAAGAGATTTCACAAGAAGAGATTAAAACTGCTATCAAAGCTGCAACTATCGGTATGGCTGTTGTCCCTATGACTCCAGGTACTGCATTTAAAAACAAGGGTGTTCAAACTTTACTCGACGCAGTTGTTGATTATTTACCTTCACCACTTGAATCAGAAGCTATCATGGGTACTATGATGGATGATGAAGAGGTTGAGGTAGCTGTACCTTCAACTGATGATGGTGCATTTGCAGCATTAGCATTTAAAATCATGACAGACCCATTTGTTGGTGTTCTTACATTTATCCGTGTATATCGTGGTTCATTAGAGTCAGGCTCGTATGTGCACAATACTACAAAAGATAAAAAAGAAAGAATAGGGCGTATCGTGAAGATGCACGCTATCAAAAGAGAAGAAGTTAAAGAGATTTATGCTGGTGAAATCGGTGCAGTTGTTGGTCTAAAATCAACAACTACTGGTGATACTTTATGTTCACCTGATGAGAAAGTTGTACTAGAGCGTATGGACTTTCCAGAACCAGTTATCTCTGTTGCTGTTGAGCCTAAAACGAAAGCTGACCAAGAAAAAATGGGTATGGCATTAGCAAAACTAGCTGCTGAAGATCCATCTTTTAGAGTACATACTGATGATGAAACTGGACAAACTATTATTTCAGGAATGGGTGAGTTACACCTTGAAATTCTTGTAGATAGAATGAAAAGAGAATTCAAAGTAGAAGCTGAGGTTGGTGCTCCACAAGTTTCTTACCGTGAGTCTATTAAAGATGAAGTAAGTCAAGAGTACAAATATGCTAAACAATCTGGTGGTCGTGGTCAATTTGGTCATGTTTACATCAAAATCAAACCAGGTGAGCCTGATACTGGTTTCGTATTTAACAACGAGATCAAAGGTGGAGCTATTCCTAAAGAGTACATTCCTGCAGTTGAAAAAGGTTGTGCTGAGACTATGGGTGCTGGTGTTCTTGCTGGTTATCCTATGGAAGACATTGAAATCACACTTTATGATGGTTCATACCATGAGGTGGATTCAAATGAGATGGCATTTAAACTTGCAGCATCTATGGCGTTTAAAGAGGGTTGTCGTAAAGCAAATCCTTCTATCTTAGAGCCAATGATGAAAGTTGAAGTGGAAGTTCCTGAAGAGTATATGGGTGATGTTATCGGTGACCTTAACCGTCGTCGTGGTCAAGTAAACTCTATGGGTGACAGAAGTGGAAACAAAATCATTGATGCACATGTTCCTTTATCTGAAATGTTTGGTTACTCAACTGACCTTCGTTCTTCTACTCAGGGTCGTGCTACTTACTCTATGGAGTTCGATCACTATGCTGAAGTTCCAAAAAATGTATCTGAAGAGATTCAGAAAAAGAGAAATGGCTAGTCTTTGACTCTTTTGGCTATCGGATTTCTCCGATAGCTTTTATCTTACTTTTGCAATATTTTTGATATACTCTCAAAAAAATATGAGCAAAAATGTACAAACTATTATTTATCCTACTCTTCATAAGCAACCTTTACTCAAAAACAGACAATGCTACCCAAAATCCAGTTGTATATGCTGTCCTTGGTGATACAATCTACAATAATGTTAAAAAGATAGAAAGCCTTAAAAAACTTCAAGAGTTTCAAGTCTATCTCGATGAGATACTTCCTTATGTCAAAGAGGTCAAAGCAACAAAGGCTATGGGCTATAAGATAGAAGAGGGAGATACAAATATCTCAAAATCCAAGTATCTTGCAAAGCTTAGAAAACTTTCTAAAATCAATGATTTTTTTGTGCAAAATATAAGAAATAACTTTAAATATAGCTTGAAACATAAAGACAATCAAATTTTTGTGCATAGTGTTGACTCTGGTTTATTAGATATAAAAAGGTATCAAAGAGATATCAAAAAATATTATTATGCACATGAAGATGAGATAGAAGAGTATGGGGATATCTTGAGTATGATTGTCAATGGATATAAATCAAAATTTAAGAAGAAAAAGAAAAAAGTTTATCATAGTCTCAGTAAAAAAGAGATTCAAGATGCAAAGATGAAAAGAATCCGCAAAAAAGACAAAGCAAAACAAGAGGCACTTAACAAAGCTTTAGAAGCAGAACTTATCAACAAAAAAGTAAATATTCGTAAAGTTCAAAAAAAAGAGTTAGAATCTACTTCCAACTAAATTTCTCGCTCATTGATGGGTTTCCCTCGAGTGTAAGATAGGGTTTGTACTGAGATTTGTAAGAGAGTGACGGACAATCTTGCACATAGTAGCCTAAGTAAACCCAATCTTTCTCAGATGCTTTTGCATACTTGATTTGTTGGTAGAGTGAGAGTTTACCTAGGGAATATTTCATATAATCGGGGTCGTAATAAAAGTAGATGGATGAGATACCATCATCAAGTATATCTATGAGATCTACACCGATAAGCTTCCCCTCATCAAGGTAGAGTACCTCATAACCAAAATCTCCATGCCCACTCACAAAAGAGTTATAATAGTTTTGTGGAGCAGTAGGGGTATAGCTCCACCCTTTTGAGTTTTGCATGTAAAGATGATACTTTTCAAAAAGTTTTAGATGCTCTTGAGTGAGACTTGGTTTTTGGATCACTGAGGTGATAAATGCACCTTTTTTTAAAATGCGTCTAGCAGATTTTGAAAATGTAAAATTAGCGACATCTATCTTGATGCTTTGACATTCATTGCAACCTTGGCAAATAGGACGAAAATAGGTCTTGCCAAATCTTCTAAAGCCCCTCTCAATGTAGTCTTGTGTCTCTTGTGCATCACAGTTTTCTATGATTTTATAGTGCAAAGTTTGTTCTTTATCCTCAAGATATGAGCATTTATCTTTTAACTTGAACTCTTTAAGTATATTCATATCGTGATTTTGACATAATTTGCATTAGAAATTTGTTATGAAAGTTGATTATGAAAGAAATCTTTATAAAATATCAAACTATTATATTTAGGTCTTTGGGTAGTCTTCTGTTTATCATTGCTTTTGTAGTGTTTTTTTGGACAACACCAAAAGAGGGACTCAGCGAAAATGAAAAGGCAGCAAGGAGTATAGCAAGAGTAGAAGCAAGAGTAGCTACTTCCTCATCAAGTGCTTCAAGAGCCAAGAAACCTTCTCATTTGCCTATTATGCAATCATATAAGGATACTCAAGCCAAGCAGATGCGATATCTGCTCATACTTTCTATGATACTTGGAGTTGGGTTTTTAGGGTATAGCTTTGTGAAAAAGAAAGGGTGAGGCTAAAGCCACACATCCAAGGCAATCTAAGAGAAATGCTAATTTAGATACACACATCCAAGGCAATCTAAGAGAAATGCTAATTTAGATACACACATCCAAGGCCACAATCTAAGGATGTGCTGCTTTAGCTGCACCTCTAGGCCTTTGTAGCGATAAGAACTCCCTCTATCATCTCATCTATATCGCCATCTAAGATGCCAGATACATTGGAGTAGGGTATGTTTGAGCGGGTGTCTTTCACTTGTTGGTAGGGTTGCATCACATAAGAACGGATCTGATGCCCCCATCCTATCTCACTCTTAGTAACTCCTGCTTCTTTTGCTTTTTGTGCTTCAAGTTCTAGCTCATACAAACGAGATTTGAGCATCTTCATCGCTGTATCTTTGTTTCTATGTTGACTTCTGTCATTTTGACACTGGACGACTACCCCTGTTTCTATATGGGTTAATCGGATTGCTGATTCTGTTTTGTTGACATGTTGTCCACCAGCACCAGAAGATCTATAGGTATCTATGCGAAGGTCCTTGTCTTCTATGACAATATTTATGTTATCATCTACCTCAGGAGAGACCATGACGGAGCTAAAAGAGGTGTGTCTTTTTGCATTGGAGTCAAAAGGACTTATCCGTACAAGTCTATGGATACCATTTTCTACTTTGAGATATCCATAGGCATTTTCCCCTTTGATGAGGATAGATGCGTCTTTTATGCCCGCTTCATCACCCACTTGATAGTCAAGCACTTCTACACTAAAGCCTCGTCTTTCAGCCCAGCGTTTGTACATACGAAGAAGCATCTGTGCCCAGTCTTGAGACTCTGTTCCCCCTGCCCCTGGATGGATAGAGAGTATTGCGTTGTTAGCGTCTGTCTCACCACTGAGTAAGACCTCGAGTTCCATCTGTTGGATGGAACTCTCAAGGCTAGGAGCATCCTCATAAAGAGACTCTATAGACTCATCATCCTTTTCCTCTTTTGCCATCTCGTAGAGATCTTTTGCATCCTCTATTGCCTCTTTGGCTACATTGTACTTTGCTAGTTTTCTTTCACATTGCGTTTTTTCTTTTTGTATCACGGTTGCTTGGCTTGCATCTTCCCAAAACTCTTGGGAGTTTTCAAGCTCATTTATTTCTTGGAGTCTGTTTTGTAGTGCATCAGGCTGAACTACACCTGTGATATTGTCCATTTTTGTGCTGAGAGTTTTTAAAAGTTCAGTGTATTCGTAATTGTCCATTTTGTCCCATTATGTATGTTGTTAGATTTCAAATTAAGTTTATTGTATAATTTCGCCATTATAACACATAGGTATAAAAATGAAGATTATCTCAACCCCATTAGCATTAAAAACTTACTTAAAATCTATCGACAAATCTATCGGTTTTGTACCAACGATGGGTGCTTTACATGAGGGGCATATCTCGCTGATAAAAGAGGCAAAAAAATCAAATGAATTTGTAGTCGTTTCTATCTTTGTAAACCCTACACAATTTGCAAAGGGTGAAGATCTCTTAAAGTATCCAAGTGACGAACTTAGAGATAAAAAGATATGTGAGATGAGTGGTATTGATGTTTTGTTTTATCCAAAGGCAAAAGATATCTATGGTGAAGATGAAGTGAGTGTCCTCGCTCCAAAAATCAGAGCTTATATCCTAGAAGGCTTTACCCGTCCATCGCATTTTAATGGAGTTTTGAGTGTCGTAATGAAGTTGCTTAATATTGTCAATCCAAGTAAGGCTTATTTTGGAAAAAAAGATGCACAACAATTGATGCTTATTGAACTTATGGTGAAACAACTTTTTATGGATGTAGAGATTATCGCTGTTGATACGGTGCGGGAAAATGATGGACTTGCTATGAGCAGTAGAAATGTATATCTCAGTGTAGATGAGAGAGAAGATGCTTTGTGTATCTCTCGTAGTTTAAATCTTGCAAGTTCTATGATAAGCAAGGGGATAATGGATGTTGAGAGCATCACAGAAGCGATGAGAGAGTTTTTAACACCTTTGGAAATCTACTATGTTGAGATACTCAGTCGTGAATTTGAAAAAATACCTCAAGTAACCATTGGCAAGAGCATCATCCTTGTCGAAGTCAAAGTAGGGACAACTCGCTTACTTGACAATATTTGGCTTTAAAAAGTTTTCATTTACTAAGATATCAACAGTTTTTTTAAAGACAGGTACGGCAGTCTGTGCTGCAAACTGGCTTTTTTTTGGCTCAATAACTACAACACCTATGGTATATTTATGAGTCTCATCATCTGCAAAACCTAAAAAAGCCGTGTTATATTTTCGGACATATCTTCCATTTTCTACCTTATGAGCAGTTCCTGTCTTGCCACCTATAACCAACCCTGGGGTGATTGCTTTGACCCCAGTTCCTTTGTTGACTGTTTTTATAAGAATTTTTTTCATTCTTTGTGCTGTTGAAGCTTTGATGACTTGAAACTGCTCATAAGGGGGTATCTTGATCTCTCTGCCCTGCTCATCTATGAAAGAGTCTATGATTTGAGGGGTACTCATTTTTCCATTGTTGTTAAAGACACTATATGCACGGATGAGTTGCATAAGATTGACGCGTATCCCATAACCATAGGCACAGGTGGCTTTATATATCTCTTTATCAAGACGCATAGCATTGGGGACAAAACCTAGTTTTTCATAGACTAAGTCAGGGGTAGAAGTTGTTCCAAACCCAAACTTTCTCAAACCTTTGCTAAACTCCATCCCTGTAAGTTTTTGGGAGAGTTGAGCTATACCTATATTTGAAGAGTGCACGATCACATTTTCAGCAGAGAGCCAGTCAAATTTATGTTCATCTGTAATAGTTTTTTTCCCTATCTTGTAGCGACCATTATGAGTATTGACCAAATCGTAAGGGTTAACTCTTCCTTTGTCTAAAAGCAGGGCAAAAGTGATAGTCTTCATAACGCTTCCTGGCTCAAAACTATACTCAATCATACCTGAGTTTAAAGAGGAATAATCTCGTTTTTTAATCGCTTTTGGAGTATAGCGATTTGAACTAGCGAGGGCAAGTACCTTGCCATTTTTAGAGTCCATCACGCAGACCATTATCTCTTTTGCATCTAAGTCTTTTTTCATAGAATCTAGCATTTTTTCTACTCTGATTTGTAAGTTTACAGGGATATTTATCTTTAGATCAAGCCCATTGAGTTGTTGTTTTGTAAAACTCTCTTTGTTGAGTATGATGTAGGAATTTACATCTCGTTTTCCTTGAGAGAGTGCATCAACTCTTGCATCTAAATCTGCTTCAAACCTCTTTTCTAAGCCTTTGACTCCTTCTACCTTAGTATAGCCATCCTCTTCAACCTTATGT
>WFMY01000019.1 GCA_015488855.1 Helicobacteraceae bacterium | reverse complement strand
TAGTGCAGAGTTTTAATGAAGATTTTTTTAAAACTTATTTAGATGATTATCAAGCATTTTTAGAGGAAGAAAAAGAGTATAGAAAAGAGTTGTATCCACCCTACAAAAAACTTGCTCGGATTTTGTTCGCCCATAAAAACGGTGCAAAAGCGAGAGAGGCTATGGAGAGGATGCATGAAAAATTACTCCGTTTTAACGACATAGAGATAGTCGGCTATGGGAAGTGCGGGGTAGAGCGCATCGCTAACAAGTACAGATTTGAGATACTGCTTCGTGCAAACAAATCAACAGCACTCATCCAAGCTATCACAGCATCAAAGGTAGATTTAGCAGAAGTAGATATGGATCCGATAGAGTTTGCTTAAAAAGGGGCTGATTAGACCCAACTACTCATTAAGCCACTTTTATTTACAAACTTTTTTACCTTTGAAGTAACATACCCCATCTGGTTTTGCCTCTTTGATATACTTTGTTTGGTTTGCTAGATGAAGGTTTAGCGATTCGTCATAATTGTGTTTGAGTTGTAAGAACTCTTTGTATGCCTTGTGTTTGAGTCGTTTTGTTGTGACTTGGACAACTCGTAGAGGGTTGATGGCTCGACCATGTTTGTAGAGTCCAAAATGTAGATGTGGACCTGTGGAGAGTCCTGTTGTGCCAACATAACCTATGGTTTGACCTTTTTTAACCCACTTACCCACTCTGATACCTCGGCGGAAGGACTTTTGATGCGCATAGAGTGTTACATAACCATCTGCATGACGAATTTTAGTGAGATTGCCATATCCTCGTGTTCTTCCTTTGAAGATAACTCTACCACTTCCAGCAGCAACTATGGGAGTCCCTCTTCTTGCAGCATAGTCGATACCTAAGTGAGCACGATATTTTTTAAGAATAGGATGGTACCTTCTTTTTGTGAAGTAAGAAGAGATTCTCGCACCTCTGACAGGACGAGCAAGTAAAAATCCCTCTACCTCATTTCCTTTAGCATTGTAATAGCGGTCATCTTTGTTGAGGTAGATGTAGTGTTTTTTCCCTCGCATCTCTATCATGGCAGCTTTAAGGATAGGCATGGAAAAAGGTTTGCCTAGTCTGTACTTTTGATCATATATCATGATGAGTGTATCACCAACTCTTAGATCTTGTTTGAAGTTGAGAGAGTGTCTAAAGTTGGCTACAAAGATTTGAGCTAGTTTTTTACTTCCAGTTGCTCTGATGATGTCAAGATAGGGGCTATGTTTGATTTTGAGCGTAAAAACTTCACGCCTAGTTTCATAGATGATGGGGATAGCTTCAAAAAAGTATTTACCCTTATATTTGTAAATATGAATTTGGAGCTCATCATTCATGGGGATAAGTATCTGCGTTATTGTACCTGCATCTGTTCGTAATATTTGACAATGCACACCTGAACGAATCTCCTCTGTAAGAGTTTGATCATCTCTGTCCAAATCATAGTAGAGTCTTTGGGTGGGGAGTGAATTTTTTTCTAAAAACATAAGATATGAGTATCCATTAGGCCATCGAAATGGTTCTACTTTGGAACTAAAAAGTGAAGTTGTAAAAAATATAAGTAGTAAAAAACGAAACAAAGCAAAACCTAAAAAAAAATTATGGTGTAACCTTATCGAAAATTGGCTTAGTTGAGGTATAATCGCACATAATTATTTTAAAGAAGTTAGATGAAGTATATATTTGTATTATTATTTTTAGTTTCAGGGCTGTTTGCTTCTATGGTGAAGTCAAAAGTTGTGAGTATTGATGAACAAAATAAGACACTTACTATTAATATTAAAAAAATAAATGTTGGTATGAGTGGATTTGTTGTGCATCAGTTTGCACCAACGCATAGCAGTATCTTAAAAAATGTAACAGTTATAGGTTTTGATGAAAAAAATGGAGTAGCTACCTTAAAGATGAGTAAGTATGATGACCTTGTACATAGTGCTTTGCCAAAAGGAAAATGGAAGGTAAAAGTGGGAGATACTGTTACTTTGGCGTATGCTTATTCTCGAGCTTTATTGATAGCTCCTACAGAAAAGATTTATTATCGAATCACAAAAAGTGCTACAAGCGTGCAGTGGGTTCACTCTGATCTTTTTGCGACTATTCTTTCCTTGGCTGGGCATCCAACACCACTTAAAACTGACTTTGAGACAATGGCAAAATCACTAAGTGTAGGTTTGGTCTTTTTTTATTTAGATAAAAAACTCTACACGGTAGATATACGAAGTTTTAAGATACTCAACATCTCATCAGCACCACTTAACCAAGATGGGATGAAACTCCCTTTTTACTCACGCATAGATGAGATAGATGCAGCTTGGTGGGGTGAGGGTAGTGATGAGTTAGAAGATTATGCACCGTATTATTATGAACTGATGATAACTTACAATAAACACAATAAAAAATTATATGAGAACATAAAAAATGGTGATAAAAAATTGCACCATCTACTAGATAAATTTGAGATAGAGGATTAAACATGATAGATACACAACATATACAACATTTTATTTCCATCGTTGGCGAAGAGAACATTTACAGTGATAAGGCACATCTTATAGCCTACTCTTACGATGCTACGCGTGAACATTTTGAACCAGATGCGGTAGTTTTTCCTAGAGATGAAGAGGATATTAGTGCCATCCTTAAGTACTGTAATGAACATAAAATTGTTATAGTTCCTCGTGGAGCTGGGAGTGGTTTTACTGGTGGAGCATTGCCTTCTAGCGGTGGCATCGTGCTTGCTATGGAAAAACATATGAATAAAATCTTAGAGATAGATATGAAAAACATGGTAGCAGTAGTGCAACCTGGTGTTATCAATATGGACTTACAGCGTGCAGTGGAGGAGCTAGGTCTTTTTTACCCACCTGATCCAGCATCCCAAGATTATTCAACTATTGGCGGAAATGTAAGTGAAAACGCAGGTGGAATGCGTGCTGCAAAATATGGCATCACAAAAGACTATGTGATGGCAACTCGTGCAGTTTTGCCAAATGGTGATGTCATCAAGGCAGGAAAGCGTACTATCAAAGATGTAGCTGGGTACAACATAAGCGGGATACTTATAGCATCTGAGGGAACTCTAGCTGTCCTCTCAGAGATTACCCTCCGTTTGATCCCAAAACCAAAGCTCACTAAAACGGCAATGGGCATTTTCGATACAGTGAGTGATGCTATGGAAGCGGTGTATAAAACGATGGCAAGTGGTATTACCCCAGTTGCTATGGAATTTTTAGACAATCTTACTATCCGTGCAGTGGAGCAAACTTTTCACAAGGGACTTCCAATAGAAGCAGGGGCGTTGTTGGTGACTGATGTAGATGGAAACTTAGAGGATGACTTGAACTTTCAACTCTCTCAGATAGAAAAAGTTTTTCGTGAAAACGGTTGTAAAGAGTTTAAAATCGCAAAAGATGACAAAGAGGCTGCCGATATCTGGTTTGCAAGACGCAATGCATCTCCAGCACTCTCTGTGTATGGAAGCAAAAAACTCAATGAAGATGTCACGGTACCTCGTGCAGTTCTCCCTGAACTTTTAGAAAAGTTTTATGCTATCGCTGAGAAGTATCAGATAAATATACCATGTTTTGGTCATACAGGTGATGGTAATGTCCATACCAATGTGATGGTAGATGGAAGCGATGCAGCTCAGGTGAAAATCGCTTATCAAGCGATAGAAGAGGTGTTTCAAGCAACTATAGATTTGGGTGGAACTCTGAGTGGCGAGCATGGGATAGGGC
>WFMY01000018.1 GCA_015488855.1 Helicobacteraceae bacterium | reverse complement strand
ATCGTGGTTGTTCTTTTAGGTGGTTTTGGTGGTTTGCCAAGAGATGAAGAATCTATCTCATGCGCAGCACTAATGGAAGTTTTTACATCTTTTTGCAGGATATCTTTCAATCTAGTATTTACACTTTTCTTATCCTTATGAGTAGTTGTATTTTCAAGTTTTTTCAAGAGAGCTAATCGTTGCGTTTTTTGATGCTTTTGCTTAGATGAGAACTCCTCTTTTGCATCCCCATAGCCAATATAATAACCTAAAGCCAAAGTTGCTAACGCTACACTCACAAAAGATAGACCCAATGCTGTATATGATAATAATTTTGAAGGTTCTACCCGCTTTTTAGAACTTTTTCTTTTTCTTTTTGACATTCAAAGACCTAATATATTTATTTTATTTAAAACTATATCAAAAAAATCAAAAAATAAACTCAAAAATATAAATTTCTTGGGTAAAAATGAGGAATGAATGATTGAAAAATTAAAAATACTTTAGTCCATTGTAGATAGTGAAAATCCCATAAATTAGGACACTCAAAGATGCTATATTCATCATCATAGCTCTAAATTTTGTTGCTCGTGCAAGTGAAGCGATAAAACCTAAAGAAAACATTGCAGGTATGGTACTAAGTCCAAAGATAAACATAACGAGTGCTCCATAAAGTGCTTGGGCTGTACTTGCTGCTGTGATAGCAAAAAAGTAAACAAAACCACATGGAAGCAATCCATTGAGCATCCCTAGGGTAAAAAAACTACTGTTTGATTTTGAGTTGAGAATCTTATGAAATGTTTGTTTATAAATCTTTGAAGAGGAAAAAGAGTGTTCTATGAGAGTTAAAAATTTCAACTTTCCCAGTAGAGAGAGCCCAGCTAAGAACATTAAGATACCCGTTAACATTAGCAAGATACCATTGGCTGTACTTGAGTATGTTATCACTCCACCCAGAGAACCAAACAAAGCTCCAAGCAGGGTATATGTAGTGACTCTCCCAAAAGAGTACAATAGATGCGCAAGACTTTGAGATATTTTACTTGTATTTGGGTCTATCATCTTTGCAGAATATGCCATAACTATCCCTCCACACATCCCTATGCAATGTCCAAAAGAGCCTATAAAAGCAATAGACACAATAGTTAAAATATTTATTTCACTCATCTTCTTTTCTTTCCCTTTGCTAAATCATCACAAACTAAAAAAAGTTCTAAGTCTTTATGCATCACAACATCTAGTGCATCCCAAATTAATTTTTTTTGTTTATATCTTGTAAAATCTTCAGTTTTTGACTTTCTAATATCTCGGATTAGATAATGATATCTAACTATATTTTTTGTGTATTGACTGATGAATGACCAATTTCTGACAATATTATAGCTTATTTCTTCATGATCTGTAAAACTATATTCACTAAACTCAAAATCCTCTGCATCTTTTCTATAAGCACATACTGGTTTACCAACATCATGCAAAAAGGCTGCAGGGATAAACCTAAAATGTCCTTTTTTGATGACATAATAAACAACTCGCAATGTATGCACAAGTACCCCATGCTGATGCCACTTATTTTGCACAAAAAAAAGTGATTCTAAAAATGGTTTTGACAATATTTTATTTTTTACTTGGTTCATAGCTTTCTTTCTAGGCAAGTGGATGACATACTTGCAAAGTCTCTTGCAAATGTTGTTTTTGGATGTGCGTGTATATCTGTGTTGTTAAAAGAGAAGCATGCCCTAACAATTCTTGAACTACTCTTAGATCTGCTCCACCAGTGATGAGTGATGTTGCGTAGGAGTGTCTCAAGACATGTGGGGAGACTCCAAGATACTTTTGAGTGATTTTAAAAGCACTTATTCTACTGAGTTTACCACCTTGATAATTACACCATATATAATCTTTATCAAAACTAAGTGCATCAAGATAAACCTCTAGTGCATCAATAGCTTTTTTTGCTATTGGCACGATGCGTTCCTTATCACCTTTGGCATGTCGGATTAAAAGCCAACCATCTTCTATATCCCCTTTTCTAAGCTCAAGGGCTTCACTAACACGAGTTCCTGTAGCATACAAGAACAATATAAGAGCATAGTCCCTCAGACCGATCCATGAGGATCTATCTATCGACTCAAGAGCAGTTAATATCTCATTGAATGATAAAAATTTTGGTAAAAGTTTTGGTATTTTTGCAGATTTAAGTTTGGTTTTCTTAAATAAAAATTGATTTTTAT
>WFMY01000017.1 GCA_015488855.1 Helicobacteraceae bacterium | reverse complement strand
CTGGTAAATGTGGAACTAAATAATGAAGGATATAGCATGAATTTTTTTACAACAAAAGAACAAAATGGTAGTGCGTGTGCAACAAGTGTAACTGATGGAGACAACTGTTGTACCCCTCAGCCAAAAGGTAAAGTAGCATGTCCAAGTTGTGGACAAAAAGCAAAAGGAGTTTTAGCTAAAACGCTTGATGCTCTCTTGACATCAAGTGCAAAGTCAAGTTTATCTTGTCTTGATGGTTTTTATTATTGTAAAACATCTCAATGTAAAACTATATATTTTCGCGAGAATCAGGTACTCACTCAAGAGCATCTTAGCGTCATCGTTGGTCTTAAAGAGGGGGCAAGTCCAGCGACTGTCTGTTACTGTTTTGAGTGGAGTAAAGAGAAAATCCAAGCGGAGCTTCAAGCGACAGGTTCGACCAAAGCTCTTGGAGATATAAAAGCAAAGATGGAAAATCCTGGGTGCGCATGTGAGGTACTCAACCCAAGTGGTGGGTGTTGTTTGGGTGATGTTTCCAAGGCCATAAAAGAGTTGAGTTAGGCACTTATACCTCGTCGTTAATCCACGCTTCTATAGCATCAGGGAGGTTTTCAAATCCTGTTACTCTTCCCACTATAAAGATTTCATCAAAAACATAACAAGAGATTTCTCCATTTGCTTGGAGTAAAAAAACGCCAAATTCATCTTTGGCCTTTTCATTAGTTGACAATACTCTCATATTGTCTATAGTATCATTTACTTTGATTATTGCGTCATACTCAGCATTGAGTAGTTTTTTTGCATCACTTATATAATTAGCCACATAGGTACCTTTAAGTATTTTAATGAAGATATTGTATAATAAATCAAGTAAAAATAATCTAATAAGGAATTTTCATGAAGATAGCAAATGATATAACTGAGTTAATAGGAAATACGCCATTAGTAAAACTAAACTATGCTTCTCAAATGAGCGGTGCAACCATCATCGGTAAATGTGAGTTTATGAACCCAACATCTTCAGTAAAAGATCGCTTAGGTTTTAATATGATTAGGCGTGCACTTGAAAAAGGACTTATTGATAAAGATACTATTATCATAGAACCAACAAGTGGAAATACAGGGATAGCATTAGCGGCAAACTGTGCAGCTCTGAACTTAAAGTTAGTATTGGCAATGCCTGAGTCTATGAGTATTGAACGACGCAATTTACTCAAAGCTCTTGGAGCAGAACTTGTCCTTACTCCTGCGACAAAAGGGATGAATGGAGCTATTGAAAAAGCAAAAGAGTTAGAAGCTTTGACACATAATTCTATAGTCTTACAACAGTTTGATAACGATGCAAATGCAGAGATACATGAGCTCACAACAGCAAGAGAGATTTTGAATGATACTGATGGCAAGATTGATGTTTTTGTCGCTGCTGTTGGAACGGGAGGTACACTTACAGGAACAGGACGAGTGCTCAAGCAAGAGATACCTCATATTAAGATTTTTGCGGTTGAGCCAAAAGACTCAGCTGTTCTTTCTGCTCAAAAGGCAGGGCCTCATAAGATTCAAGGGATAGGTGCCGGTTTTATACCAAAGGTTTTGGACATATCTGTGTATGATGAAGTGATACAAGTATCCAATGAAGATGCAATAGCTACTGCTAAAATGTTAGCAAAGAAAGAGGGTTTACTTGTGGGCATCTCCTCTGGAGCTAATGTTTATGCAACTATGCAAGTTGCTAAAAGAGAAGAGTTCCAAGGAAAAACACTTATAACAATACTTTGTGATACAAGTGAAAGGTATCTAAGTACAGATCTATTCAATGAGATATGAGTTTTTTGAAACTATAAAGGTTGTTGATGGAGTGCATCTTAATGTTGATTTTCATCAGGCAAGGTATGAATATGTTTTAAAGTCTTTTGGGATACAAAATGGTTTGCAGTTAAAAAGCTTTTTTTGTACTCCAAACAAAGGTCTTTTGCGATGTCGTATAGTGTATAATCTTGATGCCCTGCTTAAGATAGAATATCTTGTCTATAAAAAAAGAAAAATAAACTCTTTAAAGTTACTATATGATGACAATATAGAGTATCAATATAAGTCAACTTCTCGTGATGCTCTTGATGCTCTCTTTGAGCGCAGAAAAGGGTGTGATGATGTCCTTGTAGTAAAAAATGGCTTGATTACAGACACTACTATTGCCAATATTGCATTGGAAAAAGATGGTGTATGGTATAGCCCAAAGAGTGTCTTACTTGAGGGTACAACAAGGGCGAGATATCTCCAAGAAAAAAAAATTATTTTAAAAGATATAAAGGTAGAAGAGTTAGAGAATTATACGCAGGTAGCTTTATTAAACTCTATGATAGATTTTGATATAATATGCTCAAATAAAGGAGATTGCTTTGTTAGATAATATAATCCACGATGCAGGTTTTTCTGATGTTATGCAAAATAATATCCAAGAGATATTGATATACCTTTTTGAAAATGGAAAAAACTTTGGTGTGCTTTGCAAGATTGAAGATGTCTCGTTTGACCCTGATGTAGCAGAGGAAGTATCCGCTGCATTTCACCCTATGACACTTTTCTTTTTAGCAGGTTATACTTTTGAGACTGCAAGGATAGAGGATGAGTATTTAGTCTTTGAAGCTGGTTTTGGAACAGATAATTTTGGTTCTTTGACAAGTGTCCCACTCCTAAGTATTGTACAGATCATAGTGGATGAAACTCCTCTCTTGATAAATCTTGCAACTTATAAAAAACAATCAACTAATGTGGTAAAAGAAGTAGATAATAATGGAGTAGAAAACTCTATGAATTCGTTTTTAGAAAATCCTGAAAACTCAAAGTTTTTGAAATAATTTTAAAAACTTTGAATCGTGGAAACCTCATTAGACTAGAGTTTATTTAAAGAGAGTAGATAATTTACTACATTTTCAACAAAAGCATCATGCTTACGCTCTTTTAAGTAGGCGATATAAAATTTTCTTTCCATTGTGTTATTTTTAAGTCTTGATTCATAAAGTCTGCCTGCTTCTACATCCTTTTTAATAGCATGGCGACTCATGACTGAGACAAGAGGTCTTTGCGTTGTATTTGCATTTAATATAGACTCTTTGATAGCTGTAGGACTTTGCATTACACTTATAACCTTAAAGTTCTTACACTCTACACCAATCTCATCAAAAACTTCAGCTGTCAGTTTTCTTGTATGTGACTCTTCCTCTCGACAAATCCAATCAAAGTCAAGTAAATCTTCAGCAGTTAAGTGTTTTTTTATAGCTTGATTTGAGAACATAACAAGTTCATCTTCTATCCATTCTCTATAGATAATATCATCTTTAAATACTGGTGACTCGATTAGAGCTAAGTCTATTTTTTTATCTTCAAGAGCATCTATGATGCTACACGACTTGTCAACATTCATGTGAACCTCATTGGCAATTCTATTTTTAATCTCACTGATGTAGTTTGGAAGTACATAGTTTCCAATAGTACTTGATGAACCAATAACAAAAGTAAATTCTTTATTAATAATGTGAATGAGGTCTTTTTCTGAGCTTTGGATAGCTTTTTCAAGTCTTTTTGCAATTCTATAGAGGTCTTCACCCTCTTTAGTTAATAAAATACCATTCTTTTTTCTTTGCACGATTTTAGTATCAAGATATTCTTCAATAAATTTGATTTGTTGCGTTACCGCGGGTTGTGAAATGCCTAGTTTAGCGGATGCTTTTGAAAAACTTTTCTCTTTTGTTACCATCAAGAAAGTTTGTAATTTAGCAAAATCTTTTAACATAATAATTCCTATAAGTTCAAGTAATGTCAAAAGTATAACTCAAAATTATAATTATTGCAATAGTTTTGTAATATTTTAGGATATATTTGATATAATAAATAGTATTGAATAAATGCAAATTAAAGTTAAGTGTGCAGTATGGAAAAAATATTTGAAAAATTAAATGATGAACAAAGCGATGCTGTGAAGCAAACCGAGGGTCCTGTCCTTATATTGGCAGGTGCTGGGAGTGGTAAGACCACGACTATTATCTCTCGTTTAGCGTATCTTATCAAAGAGGTGGGTATCCCTGCTTCAAATACTTTAACACTTACTTTTACCAATAAAGCAGCAAAAGAGATGCGAGAACGGGCTTTAGATATGATGCCAGAGCTTTCTTACCCACCATTATTGTGTACTTTTCATAAATTTGGGCTTTTGTTTTTAAAATTTAATATTCATCTGCTAGGTAGAAAAAATAACTTTGTCGTCATAGATACTGATGATAAAAAAAGAATTATTAAAAAAATCAACAATACTCTTCCAACACCACTTATCGCAAGTGAAATTTCAAGATATAAAAATTCACTTTTAACGCCCAATGATGCATACAAACAATCTGAACTTTTTAACTACCAACAAATCGCAAAAGTCTATGAGGAGTATGAATCCTATCTTAATGAAAACAATCTTGTTGATTTTGATGACTTAATAGCACTAACCTATAAGCTTTTAAACGAAAATCCAGAATTGGCTAACGCTACATCACAAAAATACCAATACATTATGATAGATGAGTACCAAGATACAAATGAGTTACAACTTAAGCTTCTACAAAAACTCTGTGCTACGCATACAAACTTATGTGTCGTTGGTGATGATGATCAAAGTATTTATGGCTGGCGTGGAGCACACATAAGAAATATTATGGAGTTTGATCAAGATTTTGCGGGTACGAGTGTTTTTAAGTTGCAAAATAACTACCGCTCTCTCGAACCAATTCTTAAAGTGGCCAACGCACTCATCGAGCATAACCGTTCAAGACTCGGTAAAACACTTCTTCCGACGCGTGGAAGAGGAGAAGATGTGGTTACCCTTAACTCACAAGATGAAAATGAAGAAGCAAGAAAGATAGCAACAAAGATAAATAAACTGATGGACTCTGGTGTCAGTGCTCAAGATATAGCGATCCTTTACCGTGTTAATGTACTTTCCCGTTCCATAGAAGATGGACTCAATCGTGCAGGTATAGGTTACAAGCTTGTTGGTGGACAAAGATTTTATGATAGAGCTGAGGTTAAAGACCTCATAAGCTACATTCGAGTTATCACAAACTATCATGATGATTTTTCTTTTAAACGCATCATAAATAAACCCAAACGAGGACTAGGAAAAGCAAGTGTTGACAAGATAGAGTTGGCTGCACATGCTGCAGAAAAATCTATCTTTGAGTTTATAAAGTCATCAACTATAGCTTCCTTAGAAGCCTTAGTAAGAAAGAAAAACACAAAAACAATAAGAGAATTTATAAAAGACATAGAGTCAGTCTCCCAAGTTGCAAAAGAATCAACTTATGAGTTTATAGATACCTTAGAGGATACTTTTCATTTAAAAGATATCTATAAAGGCCAAGTAGATGAACAAGATAGAATTCTCAATATGGATGAGTTTTATGCTCTGTTTCGTGACTTTATAAAAAATTCTCCAGAATCTGGTTTAGATGAGTTTTTAAATGAATTAACCCTTCAAAGTGAACAAGACCAAGTAGAGGGTGAGAGCATCTATATGATGAGTATCCATGCATCAAAAGGTTTAGAGTTTAAACATGTTTTTATTATAGGACTAGAAGAGGGTTTCTTGCCATTAGTTGGTGAAGGAAGCGACTTGGAAGAGGAGCGTCGTTTAGGGTATGTTTCTTTTACTCGTGCTAAAGACACTCTCACTCTTTCGCATGTAGGAAGTAGATTTTATAAGGGTCGTAGAAGCGATTTGGAAAAATCAAGATTTTTCAACGAAGCTGGACTTTGTCAAGGCTCATTGAAAATAGAGAAAAATACAGCTTTCAAAAAGGGTGATCTAGTACGCCATAAAATCTTTGGAACAGGGCGTATCATAGGTGTAGCGAAAAGTGGTAAAGAATTTAAACTCAAGATCAATTTTGCAGGCACAAAAAAAGATATCCTTGCTTCTTTTATTGAAAAGTTATAATTTTAAGAGCATCTGAATATGAATAGACTTTTTGTAGCATATAAACCAACAGGTATAAGTTCAAATAAGTTCTTGTACTCTCTTAAGAGAAAGTACAATGAAAAAAAAGTAGGCTTTTCTGGTACTCTTGATCCTTTTGCAAAAGGTGTCCTTCTCATTGGCATGGGAAGTCATACAAAGCTTTTTCGTTTTTTAGATAAAACACCAAAATCTTATCGTGCCACCTTATGGCTTGGTGCAAAAAGTGATTCTCTTGATACTGAGATGATAGAACGCGTTGAGTTTTTAGAATCTTTGAACGAACAAAAAGTTTTAGAAGTCCTCAAATCACTCAAAGGTTACTTAGAATATGAGCCACCTATCTTTAGTGCTAAGCGTGTAGATGGTAAGCGTGCTTATGATTTAGCTCGCGCTGGAATACCTTTTGAGCTCAATAAAATTAACTCTACTATATATAAAACAAAACTTCTTCACTATTGCCACCCTTTTATCACTTTCGAGGCAACTGTCTCTGAGGGGACATACCTTCGTTCACTTGGTTTGATGATAGCACAAAGACTTGGAGTGGAGTTTGGAAGCCTCAGTTCTTTGGAGCGACTGCATGAAGGGCAGTTTTTTTATGAGGGTGAAAAAGCCCTTGATATCAAAAAATCTCTTAGTATAAAACAAAATTTCTATCATGGAGAGAGTGAAAATCTCAAATATGGAAGAGTTCTTGCTTTAGAAGATTTAAAGATAAAATTTGATGGATATTATTGGCTTGATAGCGGTGATACAATCTCTATAATAAAGATAGAAAAAACTAAAGTAAAATATGAGTTAAATAAGGTAGCCGCATGTTAGTATTAGCAAGAAAACTTGATGAATCAATCGTAGTAGATGACAATATAATTATAAAAGTGATTTCGGTTGAAAAAGGTGTTGTAAAGCTTGGTATTGACGCACCTAGAGAGATTTCAATCATCAGAAGTGAACTTCTTGAGGATGTTAAAGACCTCAATATTGCTGCTTCTAAAGTTACAGATACGAGCGGACTCTCTACTTTAAGTTCAAAAATAAAAAAATAATATGAAGCTATACAAGGCATATGCAAAAGTCAATATTTTTTTAAAAATTACTGGCAAAAGAGACTCGTACCATGAGATAGTATCTCGCTTTATGCGTGTAGAGGATCTTTATGATGAACTCTCTTTTACCCCCAAAGAGTTTGAATACTTTGAAATAGTTGGAAATTTCTCATGTGAGACAAGACAAAATACAATTTATAAAGCATATCTTGCACTGCTTGAATATACAAAAAGTGATTCACTTAAAAATTTGATGATAAAGTATGCGGTTAATGTGAAAAAAAATATACCTGCTTTTGCTGGTCTTGGTGGAGGGAGCAGCGATGCTGCAACCTATCTAAAAATGTGTAACTCCGTTTTGCAATTAGATCTTAGTTTAAATGAGCTTGCCACTATTGGGCTAAAAGTTGGTGCAGATGTTCCATTTTTTATCTATGGATATGATAGTGCCAATGTGAGTGGTATAGGTGAAATAGTTGAAGAATTTGAGGAGGGTCTCCTTGAATTTGATATTTATACGCCAAAAATAGAGATATCTACACCAAAAGTTTATAAAAGTTATCGAAATGACTTTTATAATCCGATAAGTGAAAAAGACTCACAAAGACTCAAAGTTACTCCGAGTTTACAAATTTTAAATACACTTAGCTTAAGAGATGCAAATGATTTGTTTGCTCCAGCATTGAAACAATATAAACAGCTACAAACTCATCAAAAACCTAAGTATTTTTTTAGTGGTAGTGGAAGTAGTTTCTTTAAATTGAAATCATTATGATTATGATTATGATATAATAAACTTCTAACAATATAAAAATATTGTAAAAAGGAGCAAAATATGAAAAAAATATTCTACATTGGTTTATTGGCGTTCTTGTTTTTAAGCAGTTCTTCGTTTGCGTATGATTTAAAATCCAATATGGATCAGCTAAATAGTGAGTTGAGAGATATCCAGCTTGGGTTTATTATGAGTAATAAAGAATCATTGAAGGATTCTGTTGATAAGTTTGCACAACATGCACAAGAGCTTTTAGGGAACAAAAAAAAGTTTGCTCAAATGCTTCCAAAAGATAAACAGTATAAAGCAAATGAAGCAGTGATGAGCGCACAGATTATTTCACATAATGTACAAATTATCTTAGATGCTATTAGCAATAAATACAATCAATCTGGTAAAATTCGTCGAGAAGAATCACAAAGAGCATATACTTATATTGAACATGCCTGTTTTCGTTGTCATAATATAGTGAGAGATAACTATTAGAGTTAAATTTTTTATTCTTCTCTTGCTTTAACAAATCTCATGGTAAAATTACAAAAATAGACGAGATGATAAAAGTAGAGGGAGTGGTATTTAGTGGGTGAACCATACGCAAAAAACAAAAAAGCATATCATGATTATTTTATAGAAGAGAAATTTGAAGCTGGTCTAGTTCTAAGTGGTGGTGAAGTTAAAGGCATCCGTGCAAGGCGAGTGAATCTCAAAGATAGCTTCATCCGCATCGATGATGGTGAAGCTGTACTCTTTAATATGCATATAGGTCGCCTTGAAACTACGCATCACTTTTATGGACATGAAGAGAGAGGGAGTCGTAAACTTCTTTTACACAAAAAACAGATACAGCAGATGCAAAAGGCTGTTGAACGGGATGGCTACACCATCGTTCCTTTGCAACTTTACTTCAATGCAAGAAACCTTGTAAAAGTCCAGATCGCTATTGCCAAGGGTAAACAACTTCATGATAAACGACATGATTTAAAACAAAAAGATATGAAACGAGATATTGACCGTGCAATGAAAGATTATTGATGCGTTTCATATTTTTAACACTTGTTTTGATCCAATCTCTTTTCGCACTCAATTATGAAATATCTTCAAGTAAAATTGCCAATGGTAAAACGGCACTACTTCAGTTTAAGCATAATATTAACAAGGTGTATGAAGATGTAGAGTTGTTTGATCGAAAATTTAAAGTTTTTGACAATAGGGTACTCCTTCCTATAAGTTATTATGAAAAACCAAAAAAAATTATAGCTACTGTCCATTATAGAGATTATGGGAAAGAAAAAGTACAGAAAATAAACCTAGAAGTGGTTGATGGTGGATATGCCCAAGAGAAGATACAAGTACAAAAATCTAAAGTAAAACTCTCTAAAAAAGATAAAAAAAGAGCCGCAAAAGAGTACAAAGAGGCGAACGAAATCTACACAACTATCAGCAAGAAGAATTATCTCAAATCCAAGTTTATTATGCCTTTAAATTCCAAGATAACAAGCTCATTTGGTAAAGCAAGGGTTTACAACCATACTTTAAATGGTTATCATAGCGGTACTGATTTTCGTGCAAAGGTAGGGACACCTTTAGTTGCATGTAATAATGGTGTTGTTGTTTTAGTTAAAGATAGATTTTATTCTGGTGGTTCTGTGATTATAGACCATGGACAGGGAGTCTATAGCTGTTATTACCACATGAGTAAGTTTGATGTTAAAGTGGGAGAACATGTGAAGAAAAATCAGCGTATAGGACTCTCCGGAGTGAGTGGAAGAGTAACTGGACCACATCTACATTTTTCAGCCCGAGTTGGTGGTATTCAAGTGGATCCGCTCCAACTTATCAATTTACTTAACAAAAATATATTAAAGGATTAATTTGACTATATTACAACTGATTATGCTCGGTGGCTCTGCTTACTTTGCATTTAAAATATATGAGCATATACAAACGCTTCAAGATCCAAAAGATGCGCCAAGAGATGCTCGAGACAATAATTCTCAAAAGAGAGAGACCTCAGAGTTGCAATCCAATGCGTTTTCACCATTCTCTTCTCAAGAGTTAGTTCAAAAAGCAGATGAAGCCTTTGGTGAGGGTGATGCCAAAAAAGCACTCAGTTTTTTAAGTGAAGCTGATGTAAAATCTCCTAACAATACAGAGATACTTTTTAAGCTTGGTTTTATTAGTGCAAGTGCTGGTGATGCTATGTCTTCTATTAGGTACTACAAACGCTCTTTAGATATAGATAAAAATGATACAGCTGTGCAGAATTCTTTGGCTTCTGTATATAGATCTCAAAAGGAATTTGCGTCTGCTAAAATGCACTTAAATGATTCGCTTGAGATTGATGATACAAACCCTATTACCTACTATAATTATGCAAATTTAATGTGCGATATGGGCAATGAAGATGTGGCAATGGATATGTATGCAAAAGCGATAGAGTTAGATCCTGAGTTTGAAGAGGCTAAAGTAGAGTTGCAAAGATTGAAGGCAAAGTGATGCTAGTCAAAGATATTTATGTTAAACTTAATGAACTTTCCCCTTTTGACCTTCAAGAAAAATGGGACAATTCTGGACTTCAAGTTGGTACGATGTCCCAAGAAGTAAACAAAATAGTATTAAGCATAGATATAGATGAAGAGCTTCTTGATGCACTAGAAGAGCATACTCTGCTCATTACACATCATCCTCTAATATTTAGTGGATTAAAAGCATTAGATTTTGATACTTATCCTGCAAACTTATTGCAAAAAATGGTACAAAAAAATATTGTAAATATAGCAATGCATACAAGTTTTGACATCACGCATCTTAATGATTATGTAACAAAAGAGGTCTTAGGATATGAAATCATAAAAAAAGAGGGTTTTGTCAATTACATTGAAGTAAATCAAGATTTTGATGATTTTGCGAAAGATATTCAAACAAAATTATCTTTAAAATTTACAAAAAGTGTACAATGCCATAATTTTGTAAAAACTGCAGCCATAACAACTGGTTCTGGAGGATCTTTAATAGGCTCTATAAACGCTGAGTGCTTTCTTACAGGTGATTTGAAGTACCATGATGCAATGGCTGCAAAAACTATCAATCTCTCACTTATTGAGATAGGACATTTTGAAAGTGAGCATTTTTTTAGTGAGATTTTGCATAAACATTTGAAAATTTTAGGTTTAGAAGCTATAATTGCAACATCAAAAAACCCTTTCAAGTATACATAAGTCCAAAGGAGATGAATGAACCCGCACTTAAAACAACTTATTGACCTGTCTCAAGTAGATAAAGAGATTGATGCATTTGAACCTCAGATAGAAGAGGCAAATGCTAGTTATGAAGCAGCACTAGCAAAGAAAAATAGTATTGATTCAGATATAGAAAATATTACAAATGAGATTAAAGATGAAGAGTTAAAAAAACATAAAAATGAACTTCATCTTGGAGAGCTTTCCCAGAAATTGGAAGATAATTCTAAAAAATCTAAAGATATAAAAACTGAGAGAGAAATGAAATCACTTCAACTTGAAGAAGAGATAGCCAAAGAGCAAGTTACATTTGCAAATGAAGAGATACAAAGACTCGAAAAAATTATTGAACTTAAAAAAGAGCAGGTTGAAGCAGCTAAAGAATCTTTAGTAGAGTTAGACGCTAATCTTGAAAAAGTAAAAGCTGATGTTGATGAGAAGTTGACAGTTATCAACAATGCGAGACAAGAAGTTTTTGTAAAAAAAGAAAAATTGCTTGCAACAGTAAACCAAAAAGGTTTAGCCTTTTACCAAAAGATTCGCCGTTGGGCTAAAAATACAACAGTTGTCCCTGTAGAAGAACAAGCTTGCATGGGATGTAATATGATAATAAGCGATAAGATTTATGCAGATGTAGTTAAAGCAGAAGATATTACAAACTGTCCACATTGTGGTCGTATTCTTTATATCCAACAAGAGAGCCAAGAGTAGGTCTCAGTTGCCTTTTAGGATTTTATACTTCATCTTAAGTGTAGTGCTTTACATTGTAGCATTGCCACTTTTGATACTTCTTTCATTGAAAGAAAAATACCGAGAATCTCTTCCTTCGCGTTTTTTTCTTTTTCATAATAAAAAATTTAAGAGTGAAAATGCTGTTTGGTTTCATGTATGTTCACTCGGTGAAGCAAGAGCCTTAAAGCCAATACTAGAACTTCTAAAAAATGAAGATATTAAGATAACAACCATCACACATACAGGACAAGCTGAGGCTAAGAAGTATGATGCAGAAGTTCGTTACCTTCCTTATGAGATGTTTTTGCCATTTTGGATAAAAAAGCAAAAAGTTTTAGTTGTTTTAGAAGCAGAGTTTTGGTACATGCTTTTTGTGATTGCTGCGAGTAGAGGAACGAAAGTTATCCTACTCAATGCTCGGATCTCTGAGCGAAGTGCAAAAAAGTATCTACAGTTTGCATGGTTTTATGCCAAGATGCTCTCACAAGTAGATACAATCTACGCTCAAAGCGATGCAGACAAAAACCGTTTTTTAGCACTAGGGGCTAGAAACATAGTAGTAATAGGCAATATAAAGTTAGCAGGTGAGATAAAAAAAACAAAAAAGTATGAAAGACTCAGTGTTGAGACTATAGTTGCTGGAAGCACTCACGAGGGTGAAGAGCAGAGCATCTTAGAAGCTTTTGCGAGCTATCATAAAGAGCATAGATCAAAACTTATCATTGTGCCACGGCATCCTGAGAGATTTGAGAGTGTCTATATGCTTATGAAGCAATACGCAGATAAGAACTCGTTAAGTCTTTCTAAGTTTTCACAAGAGAACGCTTTTACAACAGATATGATACTTGTGGATGCTATGGGTGAGCT
>WFMY01000016.1 GCA_015488855.1 Helicobacteraceae bacterium | reverse complement strand
GTGCCATTTAGATCTGGATAATACACTGATATATCACCACCATATGATTTGACACCTATACCGTTGGTAGTGTCTTCTTGTTTCAAATCAGTGGTATTGTTATCTGTTAATTTATTTTTATTGATGCTATTTAATTCACATGCTAAGATATCATATGTAGCGTTTTTTTTATCAAAATTACTTGCTACGACATCTTTTATAGGTATAGTTATGGGTGTGTAAACCTTGGAACTCAAGACTGGTTCTACAGTATCTTCTAACTTTCGTTGCAAAGTTGGGAGGGTATATACCCCAACATCTGTTGAGGTCTGTGCATCATCCAAAACAACTTTGATGTCTTTAAGTATGTTTTCTACAAAATCTCTCTCTTGGTTTGTAAAATCTACATTTGTGTTGTCTAAGATTCGCGACACTAGAAGATTCTTATACCCACCATCTAAAATTTGTGCGAGGATGGCGTACTTGATGCGTTCTGGAGTAGTTCTCTTAGCAGCCACGAAGCCTATCACTCTTTTGATATACTCTATGTAGAGAGATTTCATAAACAAAGAGGTATCCTTAGTAGGGTCACTAAAAAGCACCTGTGCACTTACTCCCATCTTTGTGGCGAAGTTCGTTTGTGATGTTATCAGAGTTGATTTGTTTTTGATGGTTTGCTTTAAAAAATCCATACTCATA
This sequence comes from Helicobacteraceae bacterium, assembly GCA_015488855.1. GTDB lineage: Bacteria > Campylobacterota > Campylobacteria > Campylobacterales > Sulfurimonadaceae > Sulfurimonas. The sequence goes on along the minus strand of WFMY01000016.1, from coordinate 2,013 downwards.
AGATCTGTCAAGGGTGATATGATTAGATTTGCATTAGCCAAATCATTGGCAACAACTATATTTTTTAGCTTCCCAGTATAGGGCTTTGTGCTAAAGAGATCTGTTCCTCCACTGCTGATAATAGGAAAGAGAGTATCTTTTTGTAAACTAATCTTTGAAAACTTAAATACTCCATTTGTGTCGGTCTTACTACTTGCTTCCTTAGCCGAACATTTTCCATCATAGTTAAGGTCAAGACATAGGTCTGCACCACTCAGATAGCCATCAACAGATACCCCACTAAAGTTTACAACAATCTCATTTGTGGGTGATGTAGCATTTGTGTCTGGTGGTACAGTAGCATTAGCATCAGCTACTATTGAAAATATATCTATCTTAAGAGGAAATGATGCCATAGTGCCATTACCATCTATCATGGCATAAGCTATATCTGCTTTTTTTTCTAGCTCTACTTGGTAGGTGTTGAGGTTAAGCTCGCTAAGGTTTGTATTTGCTGCAAATGACTCTAATGCTACTTTAATATTTGCATATTGTTCATTCACAAAAGTTTTTTGTGCATTTTTTATGGTAAGGTTTTCATCACTCTCAAGTAAAGAGATAATGTTGAGAACATTTGGTTCAGTAGATGTAGCTATATCTTTTACGATAGCACTTTTGATAATTTCTTGAAGTGCTGTCTTTTGTGAGGTGGTAAGTGCTATAGCTTTTGCTACTTCAAAAACTTTACTCAATAAACCTTTGAGTTGCTGGATCTCTTGTGTACGGGCAAAAACGCCTGCATACGCTGCAGGACTTTTTTCTACCACATCAATATGGATAGGAAATGCTCTTGCTATCACCTCCTTAGAATAACGCAAATTTGTTAGATCCCTTGTGTTAGTATCTAAAAAGTTTTTTGCTATGAGATCTGTAAGAGGTGTTACATAAGAGTGTCCACTTGAAGTAAACTCAAAGATAGATCTTAATTTACCCTCAAGTTTTTTACCCGTAGCACTATCTACACCACCAGAAGAAACATAAGAGATAAGCTCACCGCTATGCATAGTTTTACTACCAAAGTTAAATGTACCATTTGAAGTTGTTGTTGATGTTGGTTCACTAATACCACATTCACCATTGAAATCCAAATCTAAACAGACACTTGCACCACTCACATAACCATCGACAACTTGACCAGAAAGTGTTACAGCGCTATTTGTAGAGATTGAGGAGGAGCTACTGGTATCACTTATCCCGCATGAAGTCAAAATGAAACAAAGAGTACAGATATACAATAAATTTGTTATTTTCATTTATAGCTCCTTGTTTTCATCAGATTAATCTATTATAGTGTTTGTTCAATGCAAATAGCAATTATTATTCCGTAAATTTTTGATATCTATAGTATTTATTTTTTGCTTTAATGCTTCAAGGTATTTTTCTTGAATTTCATTTTAAAGCCTCTCTTATAATTTCAGTAATTACATCAGTTTGAAATTGTGACTCAAATTTAACTTTTATACTGCTTTGGGTATTATTAAATAGCTCCTCGGCATGTTGAATTTTTTGCTCTTCATCTCTATATAAAGATCTTTTTTCTTTATCTTTAGTTTCCACAATAAGGTTTAAACTTTTTTCGCCATCTTTATTTTTAATAATATATGCAAAATCTGGAGAATATGTACCACCACCTGCTACAGGTATTCTGATAGAGTTTTTTGGTATTTTTGTGAAGACGATTACTTCATCAATATTTTTGAGTATATTTTCTTTTTCTAAACCAGAGTCATAAAACAGTTCATCAAACATATAACTATCAGATACTCTTTGAACCCCATCAAATATACCTAAGTCTGATGCATTAATACTCTTTAATACTTCTCCCTTATCATCGGTAAACTTAGTAGGGTGTATCTCATTTGAAACTCTGTCATATCCAATAGAAAATTTATCAATTGCATTATCTAGCAGAAATTTATTAAACCCACTTTTTATAGTTCTTATTGTTTGAATATTTCTGTATTGGTTTATATC
>WFMY01000015.1 GCA_015488855.1 Helicobacteraceae bacterium | reverse complement strand
TTGATCACTTCAAACTTAGTCGCACCCATTGCATAAGCAGACTCTTTGAGTACGCTGGGTGTTGTATTCATAGAGTCTCTTGTGATCGCTGCCATAAATGGGAGTATCATTACTCCAAGCACAAGCCCAGCGGTAAGGAGTGATACTTGATACCCACCAACTAAGTCAGCAACGATAGGAGCAAAATAGTAAAGTCCCCACATACCAAAGATGATACTAGGGATGGCAGCGAGTAGCTCGATGGCGATGCTGATAGGGGCAGAGATATTTTTTGGTGCGATCTCTGCTAAAAATACAGCTATCCCCATAGCGATTGGGAGTGCAAAGACAAGAGCGATGATGGTAGTAAACAGTGTTCCAACGATGGGGACGAGTCCACCATATTCGGTAAATGTTTTTTTGGTGTCTTCATTAAAGAGCATCGAGTCTTCATCCTCATCAGAAAGTAAGTCATCCTCATCTTCAAGCATCATATCATCTGAAGCACTATCATCAGCTATATCTAAGTTGATATCCATCTGTGCATCTGGATTTGTAAGTGTAACTTCTTTGTTCCAGCTAGGGTTTGTGATGAAGCCTAAACCAAACTCATCTATAGCATCTTTTGAAGCAGAAAATAGAGTGACAAAGATACCAATAAGAATTATAAACACAAGTGAAGCACTTGCAAGTGAAAGATTACGAAATATTTTTTCCATTCAAAACAACCCATTGTAAAATTAATGATGAGATTATAGAGAAATTTGGTTACATAATGGTTACGGTTCAAATAAATAAATTATGATATAATTGACAAAATCAAATGTAATTTTTTTTGGGGTGGGCAGCAATGCAACTAATAAAATTTTTAATAGAGTTACCAAAGGCTCTTCTCCTTTCTTTAGTAACCTTTCTACTCTCTTTTAATGCTTATTTTTATATTCAATCACAATATATCCAAATAAACAGAACTAACTATGTCACCGCCATACACAATGAGGTAGAACTTCTTATAGAGCTTAAGAAGAAAAAAACCTTTGATATTGCGAGAAGAATAGCTTTAGATAAAAACCTTGTAGAAATTATGCAAAAAAAAGAGTATGAAAAACTCTATGATGATGGTGTCTTTAAAATTGCAAAAAAATTCAAATCTTTTAAAAATATTGCACTGCATATAGTCGATGGAGAGGGTATGAACCGTTACCTCTCTTGGACAAAAAAATCTCTTGGAAAAAATGTTCTTAATGTCCGTAAAGATTTGCAAACCTTGTATCTAAATCCCCATGAAATGGGTGCTGTTAGTGTTGGAAAATTTGATATGACATTTAAAGGGATAGTGCCTATCTATGATGCAAGCCATACTTTTTTGGGTATCATAGAAGTTATCACACACTTTAACTCCATCTCAAAATATCTTGCAAAAGATAGTATTTATACTGCACTCGTTATTGATAAAAGATTTACAAAACAGCTTGTGCATCCATTTTCTAAGGTATTTATAGATGGGTACAATATCTCAACACTCGATCTAAACAAAGATGTAAAGCATTTTTTAACTCTTCAAGGTATCCCAGCACTTATAAAAAATAAAACTTCAGAGTACTTCCAAACCTCTTTGTTTAAGAGTGGTTATTTTGAAACTGAAGTAGATATTTTAGGGGTAGATCATGAAGTTATTGGCTATTGTCTAATTTTTATTCAAGATAAAGAGGGTTTGCACTTTAAGGTACTTTTTCTCCAAGGTATCACGGCTCTTTTAGGAGTTCTCTTCCTAATCGCATCTTTTCTTGGATTTGAAGCTATCAGAAAAAATAGAAAGCTTATAGCATCTCTTCATGAAAAAGTAAAAGAGGAGACATTAAAGAACCTTCATCTCATTTATAATGATAACCTTACTGCGTGTTACAAAAAGGAAAAGTTTTTAGTAGATAAAGAACTTTACAGAGAAAATGAGCTTGTGATGCTCAATATCAAAAATTTCAACCAAGTAAATGCAACTTATGGCTTTGATATTGGGGATGAAGTACTCAAGATCACAGCCTCAAAAGTTCACTCCATTTTAGAACAAAAAATTTATAGAATTGATTCTGATGAGTTTGTGTTTGTAAGCGATGCGGTAGAACAAGATATCAAAAAAATTAAGC
>WFMY01000014.1 GCA_015488855.1 Helicobacteraceae bacterium | reverse complement strand
TCATATGAGCTTATTCCTCTCATACCAAATGGAAAAATTATCGTGGCTGAGAGTGGTATCTATGAGCATGGACAGTTAGAAGACCTCAGTAAAGCTGGAGTTGATGCTTTCTTAGTTGGAGAGTCTTTGATGCGTCAAGATGATGAAGAGCAAGCTCTCCAAAAGTTGAAGTTAGGCGAGTAGCTTTTTTACGCACTCGTTGATTCTTTTTCCATCAGCAGTTCCAGCTAACTCTTTAGAAGCCATCCCCATCACTTTACCCATCTCTTTCATAGTTGTAGCACCAACTCTTGAGATAATCTCTTTGAGTGCGGTTGTGAGTTCTTCATCATTGAGTTGTCTAGGAAGATAAGGTTTATAAACAGCTATCTCATCAAGCTCTATCTGCACGAGGTCATCACGACCTGCATCTTTAAACTGAGTTGCTGCATCGTTTCTACTTTTTACTTGTTTTTGTATGATTTTGATGACATCTTCATCTGTTAATTCTTTTCTCTCATCGACTTCAATCTGTTTAAAGGCACTTGTAAGTAAACGCAGAGCATCTCTTTTTTTAGTATCTTTTGCTTTCATCGCTTCTTTTACATGAAGGTTTATAGTTTCTCTTAAATTCATTTTTATCCTTGGAACTAAAATTGCTATAATTATAGCTAAATAAGATGAAGTAAGATAAAGAGAATCTATGAGAAAAAGTATTTTAGCTATAATTAGTATCGTTTATGTTATACTGTTTTTTACTGGTTGTACAGCAAATTTAACTAACCCAGAAATAAACTTTGAACCACCAAAATATGCAGAGCAGATGCCAGCTCGTGAGTATAAGCATGATTTTGTATCTACGGGTAGTATTTTTGGTCAAGGGGACAATCCTTTATTTGCGGACCATAAGGCTATGAATGTTAATGATCTAGTGACAGTTGTTATCTCCGAGTCATCTTCGTCTAGCTTAAGTGGCTCTAAAGATTTATCAAAAGATGATGCTACAAGTCTAGGCAGTTTTACTTTTGGTGCAACTGGTGGCAATGCAGCAACAAATGCTAGGGTTGCAACACTCAATGGTCTTTCTCAGATTAGCGTAAATGGAAAAACAAAAAATGCTTTTAAAGGAAGCGGTGCGGCAACAAAAGATGCAAGTTTTACGACAACTGTATCTGCTAGAATAGTAAAAGTTCTTGCGAATGGGAACTACTTTATCTCAGGAAAAAGAGAAATTCTCATCGATAAACAAAAGCAAATTATTCAAATAAGTGGTGTTATCCGCCTTTATGATATAGGGCAATACAATAAAATAAGCTCAGCTCAGATAAGTGATGCTAAAATACTTTATAAAATTGAAGGAGATGTAGATCGTGCAACACAACAAGGATGGGGGACCTCTATTATCCAAGCTATTTGGCCTTTTTAGTTTAGTGATTATTGTAAGTGCGACGCATTTATATGCAGAAACATTTGAAAACTTTAAAAAAATGCAAACAGAGAGTTTTAGTAAATATAAAGATGAACGAGATAATGCTTTTTCAAAATACCTCAAAGAAAAATGGTCTGCGTATCAAGCACACCAAGGTAAAAATCTTTATAAAGAACAAAAACCTACAAAATTTCCAAAGATAAATTTAGTTCCTATAGAAAAAGTGGGTCCAGTAGTAGATATAAAAGTTCCTAAAGAGATTCCCCAAAAAAATCCTAAAGTAATTATCATTAAAAAACAAAAAGACAAGAAAGAAAAAACAACTCAACATAATGTAAACATAAACTTTTTTGGTTCACAGTATGGTTTTAATATTGCAAAGGGATTTAAAAAATCAAATTTTTTCCCAAGAGATATTAATGGGGTAAGAAATTTTTTTAACGGTGCTGCAGGAAGTAACTATAAAGAGCTCATAGCAGAGATAAAACAGGTAAAAGATAAAGCCAAGTTCAATGACTGGGCTCTATATTTACTCGTCAATAAAATATCTCATACAGTGCATCAAAATCCAGATAATGCAAATCTAATGACATGGTTTATTTTCAATAAATTAGGATACGCTGTTAAAGTTGGCTTAGCACATAAGCATATTGTCCTTATGTATTATTCAAAAAAAGATATTTATTCTACTCCTAGTTATAGTTTTAAGAAAAAGAAATTTTATGTTATAGCAAACTACGCAAAAAATGGAGTTGGTCGTCTCTACTCATATCCTCAAGATTATCCCCACTCAAATAAGCCTCTTGATCTAAGTTTGAAAGTGCTACCAAAATTTGAGGATGCAATGAAGTATAAAGATTTGAGTTTCATAGAAGGTGAGAAAAAGTATTCTGTTGGTTTTAACTATAACCAAAATATTATTGATTTTATGGCTACTTATCCGCAGGCTGATTATGAAACATATTTTAATGCACCACTGCAAAAGAATACTTTTGATGAGATTGCTACAAAACTTAAAGCATATGTTGATGGAAAAAAGATGAGTGATGCTATCAATTTTGTCTTGCACTTTGTACAAAAATCATTTGTTTATCAGGTAGATGAAGCTCAATTTGGTCGTGAAAAGGTTATGTTTGCACAAGAAACTTTGTATTATGATAAGTCAGACTGTGAAGATAGAGCGGTGCTTTTTTCTTTTCTTGTAAGGCGTTTGTTTCATGTAGGCGTAGTGGGTGTAAAATACAAAGATCACATGTCAACAGCTTTATATATCCCTATGAATGGAGATAGTGTACGAACTGCATCTCGTCGTTTTGTGATAGCAGATCCTACTTATATCAATGCAAATCTTGGACAAAATATGCCAAAATATAAATCAATTAGACCAGAAAGCTTTATAATAGTTCGATAAGGTTGCTCTTAAGCTTCAAGTTTAGCATGATTTTTAAGTTGTAACTCAAGCGCATCACCAAAAAAGACAAACTGATTTTTCCCTTGTTTTTTTGCTTTATACATCGCTTTATCTGCATGAATCATGATATCGTTGATGGATTTTTCTCCATTAGGGAACAAGTTTATGCCGATACTTGAGCTTGTATTGATTTGTAAATCATCAATATCGTAAGTAGCATTAAGTGTAGCGATAATCTTATTGCATATCTCTTGTAAACCCAATATTGCTTCAGAGCCTTTTTTGTCAATATTTAAAAGAATAACAGCAAACTCATCACCACTTAATCGTGAGAGGATATCTCCTTCTCTTGTAATCTCTTTAAGCCTCTGTGCTACAAGCATAATGATTTTATCCCCAATGTTATGCCCATAGGTATCATTGATGGATTTGAAGTTATCGAGATCTATAAACAAAAAAGCGTGTACAAAATCATGTCGTTTTGCTTTAACAAACTCTTCTTGGAGTCTTGTTGTCAGTGACTTTCTGTTGAGTAGACCTGTTAAGAAATCATGGTCTGCTTGGTACTGTGCAGCCTCCTGCGCTTGTTTGATTGAGGAGATGTCTATAAACTGCGCTATATAATGTGTTGTCTCTTTAAGTTCATTTTTAATCGCTGTGATGGAAAGCATCTCAGGAAAAATCTCTCCATTTTTCCTTTTGTTGTAAATCTCTCCATGCCAACGACCATAAAGGATAAGTTCATCCCACATATCTTCGTAAAATTCTTTGGGATGAACATCTGATTGGAGTATTCTTGGATTTTTGCCAAGTACCTCTTCTTTGGTATAGCCTGTGATCTCACAAAAAGATCTATTAACCTTGAGAATATTGCCTTGTGTATCTGTAATAGTCATCGCTTCTTGTGCATCAAAGGCATATGCAGATATACGAAGTGCTTCTAAATCTTTTTTGCGTTTATCTTGGGTGGATATCTTAGAGATTGCAAAAGAGAGTTCATCTATGATTCTCTCTACAACTGAGATATACTCCCCATCAAAGGCATACTCTTTGTCGCTAAAGATGACAATACTACCTATAATATTGTTTTCATTATTGATAGGAAAAGATGCTACCGAATTTATGGAGTTGAAAATGGAAAGATTATTGTATTCTGGTTTATGTTTGATCTCATTTTTATCTGCAAAGAGGATGGATTTGTCGAGTATTGATTTTGCTGCAAGAGAAAGAACGGAGTATTTCTTTTTATCAATTTTGAAGTTGAGAGAAATTTTTTTATGTACAGATTGCGTAGCACAGGCTTCATGAACGACATTTGCTTGTTTTTCATCAACCAAACCTATCCAAATCAGTTTTGAATTGCTATTGTCATATAAGATCTTAGCAAAGTATTGGTATAGATCAGAAATACTATCTATATGTATCATGGCATCGTTGATTTGACTTAAGAGTTGATACATGTTTTTAGTTGTATCTAGCTTTTGTACATATTGTTCTTCATTGTACATTAACTTTTTAAGAGAGATAAAGAGTATAAATAAAGCTATAAAAGCTAAAGACCAAAGAACAATAGTGACATAAAGAGAAGAAAGAGATTTTTCATAGTTCATGTCTACATTATGATTATAATATTCAAGTATAGCTATGGTAATAGCATTATAGATATCTATTTGCGAAGAGATGAGGGTAAACCATTCTTTGGAATTTATCTTTACTTTATCTTGAGCTAAAAATTTTCTTCTTAGTTCCTTAAGTTTATCCTCTAACTCTTTATTGGATTTTGAGAGATAAATATCACTTATCTCTAAAGAACTATTAAGAAAAAATCTTTCTTTGAGCTGTTTTTGCTTTCTTTGAAGATTGATAATTGTATCTACATAATTTTTATCATATCTGTTAGCGACAAGTAAGTAATAGGTATAGGCTCTTTCAAGTCCAGCATATTCTTTCATCTTTTGCAAAAACACTATAGCATCTGCATCGTTACGAAGTTCTTCGAAGAGCAAAGTAAATATCTTGATACTCTTAATAAGTTGTGTATTTATATTTGAGTAATATTTAATCTCTTTTTTAAAATCAATAGTATGATTTAATATTTGATCTCGAATGCTTTTAATATTAAAAAGTTCTTGGATGATCTCTTTAAAAAGGGGTTTTATTTTATAGCCTATCTGTGATGTTAGTATATCTTTATCTTGTGATGTCATGCGGATAAGGTAAAGAAGATTGTTTTTTGCTCTATCAGTTTTTTGAAATTGTTCTAAGAGTTGATGTTTGTAGGGCAAAGTGTCTTTGGCAACGATATAGCCAGAACTTAAGCCTCTTTCTATCTGAAGATTGTGGATAAGTTCGTTGAGAACTGAAGTGACTTTTGTAACGAGTTTAAAGGTAGAGGCTTTTTGCCTTTTTTCGTATTCCGAAAGTACAAAAATAGATGAAAAATAGAGGAGCGCAATTGCTGGTAAAAAGAAAATAAAAAATATCTTAAGCTGGAATTGTTTGTTGTTCATGCAATAATTATATTACTATAGATATTAAAAATTACTTCAATCTATTAAAAAACTTAAAAGAAAATAACAAGATACCAAAATTGTGACAAATTAGTAATTAAATGCCACTTTATATGTTGGGTCATCCTCTTCATAAGAACAGTGAGGCCCTGCTTTTTTAAGGATAGCCTTACAATCAGCTGAGAGATGGCGAAGGAGGAGGTTTTTTCCTGTCTCTTCGTATCTTTTTGTAAGTGCATCAATAGCTTCAACTCCAGATGCATCCATCACTCGTGCATTTTTAAAGTCAATAACAACTTTTGGTGGATCATTTGGAACATCAAAGTTATCCCCAAAGCTTGTCGTACTTGCAAAGAATAGTGGACCATTAAGGAGATATACTTTTGTCCCATCATCTTCTGTGTGTGTTTGAGACCAAATACGAGCATGTTTCCAAGCAAAAACTAAAGCTGAGATGATAATACCAGCAATCACAGCTGTAGCTAAATCTTCAACAACGGTGATGAGCGTTACTACTATCATAACAAAGGCATCACTTTTTGGCATATGTTTTATATGGGAGAAACTAGACCATTCAAAAGTTCCGATACTTACCATAAACATGATCCCTATGAGAACAGCTACAGGGATGACATTTAAAATATCTGTGGTAAATACAACTAAGATAAGAAGCCCGATGGCAGCTACAAAAGAGGAGAGGCGACCAAGTCCACCAGAAGTGTAGTTGATGATGCTTTGTCCTATCATCGCACAGCCAGCCATACCACCAAAAAAGCCACAAGCAATATTTCCAGTTCCTTGTGCAATACACTCTTTGTTTCCACTACCACGAGTTCCACTCATCTCATCTAAAACAGAGAGTGTAAGTAGTGACTCAATGAGTCCAACAAGTGCTATGATGACAGCATAAGGAAGTACCATGATGATAGCATCAAGGCTGAAAATATTTTGAGGGATGATAAATGATGGAAGTTTTCCAGCAAATTCACTGAGGTCTGTAAGTTGGCCAACTAAAAGAGTTTGCAAACCGCTGTAGTAAACAACCAAAGTGATCACTACTATAGCAACAAGTCCTGAGGGTACTGCTTTTGTAATCTTAGGGAGGTAGTACATAATAAGCATTGTGATAAAAACTAAAAGATACATTGTAAAACCTTGCCCTTCAAAAAACTTAAACTGAGCGGTTGCAATAACAATAGCAAGTCCATTGACAAAGCCATACATAGCAGGTTGTGGGACAAGTCGGATGAACTTTCCTAGTTTTAATAGTCCCGCGCCAACTTGCATGATACCTGCTAATATGGTAGCTAAAAGGATATAGTGGAGTATGCCCATACTTAGTGCATCACCCGCAATCCCTTGTGCAGAAAGTATTGCATAGGCTTCAAGAGACAAGCCTACTAAAACAATAGCAACTGCCCCTGTAGCCCCAGAAATCATCCCTGGTTTACCGCCAATAAGAGAGGTGATAAGTCCAAGGATAAAAGCAGTATAAAGCCCAACAATAGGACTAACATTTGCAATGAAACTAAAAGCAATAGCTTCAGGGACAAGAGCGACAGCAACAACAAGACCTGAGAGGATGTCGTTTTTAATATTTTCTTTGTTATATTTTTTTATGTCAAACAAATTTTACCTTTATTGAAGTGAGCTGAGTTGCTCTTTTACCTTAGTCTGTTTCTCTGTGGCATCGGTGAGTAGTGTACGGTTTTTTTCAAGGACATCTGCAGGAGCATTTGAGACAAAGCGTTCGTTGCTGAGCATCTTAGAGATTTTGTCTATCTCTTTTTGTAGTTTTTCATCTTGGCGTGTAAGTTTAGTGATGATAGGTGTCAAGTCAATGGAATCAGTAGGGATAAATGTTTCACAAAGATTTGAGATGTCACTTACAGCATTGTCTATTTTTGTTTCAGTGAACTCAAGTTCATCTACTTTTGCAAGTCTTAAAATAAATGGGAGCATCATCTCTTTTTGAGACTCTTTTAAACCATCTATTTTTACATAGGCTTTTGCAATTTTTTGGTTTGCTAAGTCTACTAAAACTTTTGCACGACGGATGGAGACAATAGCATCCATAATCAAATCAAAAGTTTTTTCCTCTTTTCGTTTTTTAGTTTTATGAGGGTAAGCTTTTATCATGATAGACTCATCGCCATCTTGGAGCGAAGTGCCTGAGAGTTCATGGTAGAGATACTCTGTCACAAAAGGCATGAAAGGGTGTAGAAGTCTCATAGCTTCTTTAAAGATAGCTACAAGTTCGACTATGGAAGCCT
>WFMY01000013.1 GCA_015488855.1 Helicobacteraceae bacterium | reverse complement strand
CTCATGTGCAAAGTTTTAAAAGTTGATAAGTCTAGCTATTACCATTGGATAAAAACAGGTTGCATTGTTAAAAAAGTTGATGAAAAACTTAATGAACTCATAGAAATAATTTTTATTCAAGGGCGGCAGAACTACGGTACAAGACGCATTAAAGACCAACTCAAGCAAAGATATGGACTTGTTGTTTCAAGACGTCGTATAGGTGCTATTATGAGGGATTTAGGGCTTGTTGCAAAAACTAAAAAGAGATATAAAATAAATACAACAAACTCAAATCATAACTTACCGATTGCACCAAATCTCTTAGAGAGAAATTTTTATGCTTCATCTCCTGATGAGAAATATGTTGGAGATATAACTTATATTCCAACAAATGAAGGCTGGCTTTATTTAGCCACTGTTATAGATCTGTATTCCAGACGAATAGTCGGCTGGTCAATGGATGACACAATGAAAGTTTCGCTCGTAAATGATGCCCTAAATATGGCATTAATTTCAAGAAAACCATCAAAAGGCTTAATCTGGCATACAGACAGAGGCAGCCAATATGCTTCGTATGCCCATAAAGATTTATTAAAGCAGCATGGTATTAAACAAAGTATGTCACGCAAAGGTAATTGTTGGGATAATGCAGTAGCAGAGAGTTTTTTTCATACATTGAAAACTGAACTTATTTACCATGAGATTTATGAAACAAAAGCCCAAGCTAACCAAAGTATTTTTGAATGGATAGAAGTTTATTATAACCGTCAAAGAATGCATAGTTCAAATAATAATTTGTCACCAGTTGAGTTTGAAGAAAAAATGATGTTACAGGTTGAAACAGCAGCTTAGAATATTTATGGATAAGTATGATATAGGGTTGACACATCAATATGCACATACCGGAGAATTTATAGTAGATATATTCAAGGATAATGATGAACCGCTGCTTTTTAAATTATCGGATAAAGCTCGTAGTAGATATGTAGAGTGGTTTAATGAGTACTCCAAAACTTCTTTTCATACAGAAACGGAAGAGGAGATAGCATCCTCTATAAGACTGGGTACTTATGTATTGAAATTTATGCTTATAAGCTACATATTTAATAATGCCTATAAAAAAATTGATGTTGTAGCCAGTGATATGTTTACAATAGGTGAAGAGTATCTGGATGAAGCAATAGAAATCATGGAAATATTTAGAGAGGGAAGTGACAAGCTCCTAAAACTTTTTGATGGCGCCAATAAGCTCAATTATAAAATAGATGACATAGCCCAGAAAGTTTATAAGAAGATAGAAAAATCAGAGAAGAGAAAAATCACACGTTCACAAGCTGTAAACATAAGAGGGCTAAATAAAGAAAAAATAGACAATCTTATAGAGACAGGGATGTTAATTTCCAAAAAAGTAGATAGAACGGAATATTTGAGCAAACCATAGATGCGCCAGAAACGTTTTTATTGGTGTAAGACTACTACTGGAATAATAAAAGCGTTTCTAGGGTAAGTATGAAAACAGTAAAAAGACAAGGATATGTTATGAAAAGCTACAAAGTTGAAATGAATAAAAAAACCAAAAAACTTTTAGAGGAAGCAAAAAAGCTAAATTATTTTGAATTGGGATTTTTGCTTTCAGAGATAAAAAAAGAATTTGAAAAGAGACAAGAGGTTTAGTAATGATTACAGTTCTGCTGGCATGGATTAACAGTAAAAGTGGATGTGAATATTACGGAGTATTTGTAGGTACATTTCTCCTGGATCTGTATATCATTGAAATTATTGTAGGAGGTGTAAATTAAATAAAAAAACGGATGTAGGAAATTAGGTGTCGAGTTCCAGCTCGACAACATAATCGTGACAATGGATTGTCACTATGATTAGGAACAGGGAAGTTCAAAACCATGCGTATAATAACGAGTAAGAATTATAGCAAAAGCTATAATAAAAACGGGTTAAATAAAAAACCGAAACAGTTAAATAAACTAAGTGAGTATTTGTATTTATTGAGTCAAGGGGAAATACTACCTAGAGAAGCAAGAGATCATAAGCTCATGAAAGAGTACAAAGGCTTTCGAGAGTTTCATATAGGTGGGGATATGATTGTCGTTTATAAAATGGCTGCTGAAATCATATCTCTTATAAATGTTGGAAAGCATACACAGATTTTTAATAGTATGTAGTCATTCTTTTTGATATCGGTACATTATTATGTGTACCGATATCAAGGTCTAAAATAAACTTTGTAGATATTGGATGATATCAGCCCAATAGTAAGTCTTATATTCACCTGCAAACATAATACCACCATCAGATATATCATAACTCACCGCAATGATTAACCCAAGCAACATGCCAGCAATAACTATCAATGTATTTTTATAAATAGTAGGAAAACTAAGCATATCTATCCCTTGTATTTTTAAAAAATTATATCCATTTTTGAGCAATATTTATAGAGGGTGTAAAAAAGAGTGAGTGAAAAGAGTGTATAAACGTATAAGTTATGTATATTTTTTCATATATAGCCCTATATATAGGACTTTCCACCCCATTGAGATTTATACAAGATTTATACAACTTATACAAAACGTATAACTTTCAATTTTTTACACTTATACGTTTATACGTTTTTGTATAAGACTTATACACTTTTGTATAAATCTCGACAGGCTATAAAGTCCAAAATATAGGGGTTTTAGCTCAAAAAAAACGAAACTTATACGTTTATACACTCTTAGAGAAGGGGAAAAGGATATGGATGAAGAATTTAGTAGGATTTACACATGATAAATAAGTTGTTGGAAGCTTTTATATCTGTGACTTTGTAGCAGTTTTTATCTATTTGTTTTAACACAAATGTTTTATTTGATGATGAATGTTTCATAAAAAAACTTGCTATCATCCCAATTTTTTTATTTTCAAGATACACATTAAGATGATTGCCATTAAGCTTATATCTTTTGTGTGTTCCTGTGACAGAGTTTTGATGTTTTGTAATTTGTGTAATCGTTCCATCTTTATTAAATTTTAGTGTAGCACCATATCCAATTAGGGCGCAGCAGTTAAAAGCATGTGTCTTAGTGATGCTTGATAGTTTCCATGTGCCTTCAATGTTTATTGCATACATTGAAGTTGTAAGTAGAATGATAAATAAGAATTTCATAACGTTCTTTTTAATGGGATTATAGAGATAGTGTATTGTAACATATAAGGAGTTCCGATATCTAATGAGTAAAAAGGATTAAATGGCACAATTAACAAAAAGACGCCCAAATGCCTACCCTTACGTGTTGAAAATGAAAAAGTACGGAAGAGGGAACGGATAAAGGAGCGGCTAAATGAATGGTTATGGGAGAGTATTGGAAGTGAAGATGTAAAATAACGGGCCAAAATACCGATTTATTCATTTATGGTATAATTTTGGAAAAATAAGGAGTATATAATGGATGCAAATATTATTTTAGAATCTTTTTATTATTTAGCTAAGCACTCAGAAGCTCCTGTTGATAAATTAGCTGCAATGAAATTACTGTTTTTTGCGGATAGATATCATTTAAGAAAATATGGACGTTTGATTTCTGAAGATACATATTATGCTTTACCACATGGACCTGTAGCTTCAAATGCATTAAATATTATTAATGATGTTCTTTCTGGGGATAATGTTGGAGTTGAAAAACAATATATTAAGGGAGTTACAAGTAAGTCGTTCTCTCCTGTTAATAGTGAATATGAACTTGAATATCTTTCTGATTCTGATATAGAAGCACTAGACTTTGCTATAAAAGAATTTGGGAAGAAAGAAGCATGGGACTTGCGGAACATAACACATGAATATCCAGAATGGAAAAGATTTGAACATACACTTGAAAATCAACTATCAAGACGAGAGAAAATACGTATGGATGATTTTTTTGCTAAAACAGATATCCCATCAGATCCATTTTCTATAATCCCGGAGAGAGTTGTGGAATTATCAAAAGAAGCATATTTTAGTTAAATGGATTTAGGTGATTCAATAGGAATTAATGCTATTCATCCTTCATTAGATACAGTATATTATTTTGAAAATATAGATTATAAGAAGCAAGATAATCCTCATTACCATATTGCTTTAGAAACAAAAAATGGTGATTATATTATATTGGTTA
>WFMY01000012.1 GCA_015488855.1 Helicobacteraceae bacterium | reverse complement strand
CTAATTGATTCTGTAAGGATAGTTTTTTTTGAAAATTTATTGTAGTTCGATGCAAAAGCAGAGGTAGCACTATAACTTTTGTTTGTATTGGCAGTAATTTTGAGTTGCTCAAACTTTTGGTAAGATACACCAACTCTTAAAAAACCATCTTGCATATATGTTATTTTATCATCTAATTTTACTTCATTGACTGAACCTTCAAAAGTAGATTTTGAAGAAGTATAAGTTGTATCTCGCTTAAATGTAGAGAGATTGTATGAAAGGTTAATTTTTTGGGTATCATCAGCGTGTTTAAAAGCAATCGTATAAAATTTATTGCTAAGTATTGTTTGAGGGATGGTCGAATCCAACCCAGCACCATCATCAATCTTTATAGTAGCATCTATAGTCTCTACATTTACCTCTAATCTATCTTGTTTGGTAAAGTTATAACCTAGCTTGGCATTGAAAGTTCTATTTTTGTAGGGATCTTTTTCGTAATGTAAGGCATTGCCCCTTTTACCATAGTTTGGATCGCCTTGTTTTGGTTCGGCAGCGGAGTATCCACTGTTGTCATATATCGAAGCACCAATCAAGATGTCAAAATCATCTTGGGCATAGGATGAGATGAGTGAGCCTATCTTGGTGTTATA
Organism: Helicobacteraceae bacterium; assembly: GCA_015488855.1. GTDB lineage: Bacteria > Campylobacterota > Campylobacteria > Campylobacterales > Sulfurimonadaceae > Sulfurimonas. Next base: position 1,965 of record WFMY01000012.1, on the reverse strand, counting down.
AGAACCATATTCTAAGTTCGTCCTTGCATGGAGTCCTTTTTTTGCACTTAAAGTGATGATGTTGATGACACCACCACTTGCATTTGCACCCCATACACCACTTTGAGCACCTTTAATGATCTCTATTTGTTTGACATTGTAAAGCATGATTTGAGAAAATTGAGCTGCGGCACCGACGGCAGTTGGGTTGTTGTATCTTACACCATCTATGAGGACTAAAAGGCGTTTTGTATCCATACCACGAACAAACATTGAAGTTTGTTTTCCTGGACCACCACTTTGTGTCATGGCAATGCCACCAAGGCGGTTAAGTGCATCGGCTAGGTTAGTGATGCGAGCTTCATTGAGCTGTTCTTTTGTGATGATAGTCATGCTATCTGGCAACTCTTTTTCATCTACATCAGTTCCAAGGGAGGCACTGACCTCTATGGGTTTTAAAGTGATTTCTTTTGCGTTAAGTTGGCTCATAAGAGCGACTGAGATTAGAGATAGTTTTATCGTATTGTTCATTGAGTGTTTTTCCTAAATTTTTATATAAGTTGTTTAAAAAGATTATGATTTAGGAGGGGATGCTATCTTGATGGTAAGTGGTTTTCCACTGAGAGTGGAGACAGAATTTGAGAGTGCTGAAATCTTGAGTTGTGACACAAAAGCTTGTATAGCTGCGAGTGTAAAATAACCCTTACCAAAACCAAGTGGGAGCATCTCTTAAATCCTTTTTTTATGGATTATAGCCAATAAACTTGAAATTTTAATTAGTCCACTCTTTTTAGTAAAATACTTTTAACCCCATCATCTCTCACAACTTCAAATCCACTCATCTTTGCTAAAACCTTAAAGCTTTTTGGTCTAAAAAAACAGATATGTGTTGGATCATTTTTGTACCACCATTTTTTAAAATCCTCAGCATCGTTAGTGTGAAACTGTGTCATGATGGCTAAGAGTCCATTTTCATCAAGATGCTTTGCAAAAAACGCAAAAGTCTCTTTTGGATGCTCTATATGTTCGAGTACCTCTGTGGAGGTGATGAGGTCGTATTTTTTGCCTTCATAAACTTTAGTAGGTGAAAAATATTTGTCATAGATATCTACTTCAAATCCTTTATCTTTGAGTAGTTCACAGAGAACAGGCCCTGGTCCACTTCCAAATTCTAAAACATTCTTGATGCTTTGTGCGTGTGGCTCAAAGGTAGCACTCATAAATTTTTCAAACATTGCTACATAACCCCTTGACTCTTTGGTGTTGTTGTGGTTGTTGTATTGGGCGAGTTCTTTGTCTGAGCTAACATAATTGTTTGGATTTTTAAAGATAAACTCACATTTTTTACAGTGAAAAAACTCCCACTTGTTTCGCTCATCTTCTATGGCGGTTACTGAAGTGTTACATATCTTGCAATTCATTAACCCTCTTTAAAGTGATTTTTAGGTATTATAGCGAAAAATTTTACACAGGAATATTGAATTTGGATGCAATAGCACTAAAACACAATGATGAGATAATAGACTTACAAACGGCTGCTGTACTAGGTATAGAGGGTAAACCAATAGAGTTAGATAACTCTGCTGAAGCACTTGAGGTTTTACGCCACTCTACCGCACACCTGATGGCACAGGCGATAAAATCACTCTATACAAATGCAAAGTTTTTTGTAGGACCCGTGGTAAAAGAGGGTTTTTACTATGACTTTAAGGTGGATGAAGAGATAGGTGAGGCTGATTTAAAAAAGATAGAAAAGCAGATGATCAACTTCGCAAAAAAGAAGTATGAGATAGAGCGTTATGAGATCTCTATGGAAGAAGCAAAATTAAAATTTGGAAATGATGAATTAAAACTTGATGTTTTAAAGCGTATCTCAGATGCTAAAGTTTCTATCTACAAGCAGGGTGATTTTGAAGACCTTTGTCGTGGTCCACACCTCCCAAACATCCGAGATATCCGTTTCTTTAAACTCACAAAGATTGCTGG
>WFMY01000011.1 GCA_015488855.1 Helicobacteraceae bacterium | reverse complement strand
TTGTTGAGCATCATATCTTTTGCACTCTCAAGAGCATCAAGAGAAAAACTCTCCATCATCTCTAAGATATAGTGAAGTGCTAAACCAAAGTTGATAGCTTTTAAATCCTCTTGGTTTTGATGCTCCATTTCTAGTATATTGTTTTGTGTTCCATAGAAAAATTCTTGGTATTTCATAGCCACTTGTTCATCGTGAATATCCACTTCACTTGATGCACTACCTACGCAACGAAGTTCCCCAAAAGTTCCATCACTTAAGTCGAGTATCTCAAACTGCGATTTTTTAGACTTTTTTATGATAAAAAGATTTTCTTTCGCACGCGTGAAAGCAACATAGAGGGCATTAAGAGCATCTTCATTCTGAAGGGCTTTTTCTTTTTGAAGTGCATCTGCATAGTTTCTATCTAGTGCATCTCTGCCTTTAATGCGTAGATAAACATTGTGTAGTTTTATCCCCTCATACTCATAGATGATAGCATCTTTTGATGGAGGTGGGTTTTTGAGTCTGTCCATCACGATGACATGCTCATACTCCAAACCTTTTGACTTATGAACAGTAAGCACTCTTACCCCGCTGAGTTCACTCTCTGCTGCTGAGGCATCAAGCCGTTCATACTCAAAAAGTAAGGCTTCTATGTCTTGATAGCCTCGCATCTCTGAGATAAAACGGAGAATGTTGAAATCATCGCTAAACAGCTTGTACTCGTCCACTACTTTTTTGATGATGTTCTCAAGAGAGAAAAAGTTTAAGTTTACTTTTCGTATCTCTTTTGGCTCTTGTTCGATAAGTGCAAAAAAGTTAAACTTGTATATATCTTCACCAAAGTAAAGGTACTTCAGATACTCCAAAAGAGCCTTAACACTTTTTTGGTTGATGAGCTTAGTGGTGGTTTCTGTCACTACCTCGATGCCCTCTCGTTGGAGTTGTAACTTCACCTCTTCCCCATCGCCATTGGTCGCACAAAGTATAGCTATCTCATCTATCTTCGCGTTGAGGGCTATGAGCTCTTTGACTTTTATAGCCACCTGCTCAAGGAGTTCATCACTCGTGAGAACTTCTACATAGCCACCTTGTGCCTCTGGGCGGACAAGCTGATCTGTGTAATTTTTTATCTTTCTCTCAAAGGCACGATTGACAAACTCTATCACCTGTTTTTGGGAGCGGTAGTTCGTCAAAAGTTGTGAGACAATAGTATTGTTCTCTTTTACCACCTCTCCAAACAAAGCACTTACCCCACCACGAAAACGGTATATCGACTGCTTAACATCCCCCACAAAAAAGAAACTTCCATTTTCAAACACTCCACCACCTGCAGTGATCTCGTTGATGAGTGGCTTGAGGATTTCGTACTGAAGTATGGAAGTATCTTGGAACTCATCTAAGAGTATATGTTCTATCTGTGCATCTAGTCGAAAGTACAAAAAGTTATTTGTATCAAAAAGGTTGAGTATCTGGTAGACCAGTGAAGTTACATCAGAAAAAGAGAGTTCACTATCATCCATATATAAGGCTTTTTTAGACTTTTCATAGATGCTTACAAGTGTGCTGAGTGAGTGAAAAAAGTTTTGCTCTTTTGCTCTTGCATGGTTTTTAAGAGCATCTTGGATGATGGTGAGTTGTGCATCCATCTCTGGCGTATAACATTTTTTATAGGTGGAGTAGTTCATGCTCTCTCTGCCTACCCATGCCTTAGCTCGTAACTCCTCAAAGTTCTCCGCTCTCATCCCATTTTGTGCAGTTTTTGATGCTACTTTACAATCAAAAACTATCTTAGAGAGTTGTGCAAACGCTTCCATCGCGGCATCTTCAAAGGGTTTTGGATTTGTAGGATGAAATCTCAGATGAGAAAGCTCTACGCTCTTAGTGTAAAAACTCTCTAACAAAACAAATATATCGTTGAGTCTTTTTTTAGACTCCATACTCAACGATATGAGAGTATCTCTCTTACCAGCTACACTCACCTCACTTAAAAATCGTGTCAGCAATTTTACCTCATGCTGGGAGTTCATAGTGGAAAAATCTGGCATAAGCGATGCATAGAGTGAAAACTTACGCAATATATGGACAAAAAAACTATCTATTGTCATAATCTTTGTATGTGCGTTTAAAAAATCCGCAAGTATCTTCTTTCGCTGAGAAAGCAACTCTCGTTCACTCATCCCAGTCACTTCAGCGATAACCCCAAGTTCACCACGACTCTCAAGTTCTTCGAGAGTAGAAACTATCCGCTCACTCATCTCAGAAGCTGCCTTGTTGGTAAAAGTAAGTGCTAGAATCTTTGCTGGGTCATAACCCTGAAACAGCAAAGAAAGGTACCGAACAACAAGCATAAAGGTCTTACCACTTCCTGCACTTGCTTCGTAGGCTAAGTTATTTATAAATTTACTCATATTCTCTCATTTGTCATTTTTATCTATTTTTCTTTTAATTGACTAAAATCATCAACACTCATTTTATCTAATTTATCATCCATTCTTGAAACATCAAATATTTAAGATTTTACCAGATGTGTTTGAAGGTATTGCTTTTGGAATGGTACAATGTGGTGAAACTTGACAGTAATTTACATTTATTATATCCCTCTCTTAATCTCTCCCACAAATTATCTTATAGTCACAATAAAGACAACTTTTCGTATCTTCACACTTTATAAAGTTTATCTCTTCAAGGGCTAAAATATCTTTGATGTTGGACTTCAATATCTCTATCTTTTCTTCTAAAAATGGCTCTGGGACAATTTTTATCTCTTTGAGGTCATAATAGCCACAAGAGATATTTTGAGAGTATCCCCTTGTGAGTAGATAGTAAAACTCAAGTTGAAAGTCTGTTGCATCTACGAAGTTATTTTTGTTATAAAGTGGGTATGAGCCTGTTTTATAATCAAGCACAAAGATTGTATCGTCCTTAGCATCTATCCTGTCTATCACACCAAAAAGTTTTATCCCTGCAAACTCAGTCTCAAGTTTGGCTTCACACTCTTGCACATGCCAACCCTCTGCAAATCTTTTTACCTCGAAGTTTGCAAAACTCTCAAGGCGTTTTTTTTGTAATGCCATCAGATATTTATCAAGCTCACTTGATCCAACTACCTTATCGAGTTGTTTATCCAAGTCAGATTTTAATTCTATCGCATTAGTATAGCTATCTTTATCTCTGTAGAGCATCTCTAAGGCTTGATGCACATGAGAGCCTATTTCATATTCCTGTGGTATATCTTTTGGTATCAAATGCCCTTGAAGATTTAGCATATACTTAAGATAAAACTTTCTTCTGCAAGTTAAAAATGTTTTGAGCTTTGTTGCTGAGAGTTTTGTATGTTTAAAATCATATCTACCAAATATCCCATCATCTAAACTTGTAGTATTTATGCTAGAGTTAAAAAGAATTTTTGTATATTGGCTCTCATGATGCTCTCTCTTTTCTTTGATGCCTAAGTGTTTTAAAAACCTAGATTCACTACTGTGAGCTGATTTTACGAAACTAATAGCTACCTCATGTGATGCATTGATAAGCGCATCATAATAATGTTTTTGAAGATTTTCCCTATCACTCATTGTAGGTAAGTTTGCATTTTTTCTTATTTGAGTATTTAAAAACATATCTTTATCGCTTCGTTTTGGTACATTAGCGTCATTAAAATCTACTATAATGACTGCATCAAAAGAGATGCTCCTTGTCTCCAAGACTCCCATAACAGTTATCTTTCCACCTCGAACATCATCAATACTCAAAGATGCCAAGCGTTGCATAAACATACTCAAAACTGATTTTGTTGTCATATCTCCTAGATGGGGAAGAATCCTCTTAAACTTATAGAGCTCTGCTTCATATAAGGAGATCATCAACTTTTCATTTTTGTCTTGTGGATCAAAACTTTCTTTATAGGTTTCTAAAAACTTCTCTATATCTACCTGTGAACTTTTTTTATAATACAGAGGTGACAAGAGTGCATAAAACTCACTTCCAAGTCTCTGCATCCTAGCCTCATTTTCTTTAGAATTTTGCTCAAAAAACTCTAAAGTAGCACTTAGTTTTTCATAAACTATACTCTTTTTGTAAGGCTCTCCCATCGCAAAGTTAAAATTGAATTTTTCATCAAAGAGTTTCAGTGAACTTGCTATAGCTTCATCTGGCAAAATTACCGCTATATTTTGTGCTTTATACCCTTTTTGCATATACTCATAAATCTTTTGTTTTATAAATCCAACTTGAAGAAGCAGTTCACTTACAGAGATACAACTAATATTTTTGTTCTCTATGATGCGCTCTTGCGTTATGATGCTCTTAGAGTTTAAAGAGAGGTTATATTTGTATCCAATCTCAAGTTTAAACCCAAAAGTACTGAACCTTTCTTGCATCTTCGTGTTGTATCTTGAAGTATGAAAGAGCAACTTAACCTCTGTATATTCACAAAGTTTTAGTAGTAATTCAAACTCAAAGTTTGTGAGATGCCCATCTATACTCAGTAAGATATTTTTATGTGAAGATGCATAGGCACTATTAAACTCATAAAGTTTTGGTAAAAAGATACTATCGAGTATCTGTGCATCAAAGCAAAGTTTTTCATATCTTTTGTAAAGCTCTTGAAGTATCTCTATGTGTTCTTCATACTCTGCATAAATATCATTATTTGCTAAGTTATTTATATCGTATTGTTCATGTGCCAACTCTTGAAAAAACTTAAAGATATAACTACTATTTTTAGTAAATGCAAAAAAGTTTCGCTCTATTTGTAACTCTTTAAAGGAGTCAAAATCCGCTGCTTTTAGAAGTAACAATACACGAGTATCTTCATCAATAGGTTTAAACCCTTTGACAATACACAGCTTTGCAATGAACTCACTCATCGTAATATACTGTGGTAAAAAAAGTGTTTTCTCTTCAAGCTTAAGTTGCTCGTGACGAATTGCACGAGCTGAGGGGAGGACTATTGTCTTAGTATTGGTAAGCATCTTTTGTACGGGTATCGGCTTTTACATTAAAAAACCTTTGCAAGTCACCCACTTTTATTTTTGCCATAATATTCCATCGACCTGCTACATCTAAGTGTGTAGCACTAAAAGTGTAAATACCCTGAGATTCACTAGGGTTAGATAACTCTTTGTCATACTTATGCTTATTTGGACGGGTAATAATAACTTTGATTTGTGCATCATCTACTGGCTCACCAGCCAAGGTGCTCACTCTGTATTTTAAAACTGTATTATCCAGAGAGAGACCCTCTGTAAGATACTCTATTTGAAATTTTTTATCAAATGCTATTCGTGCTTTTATGATATCATTTGCTTTTGCGTCTGCTTCATGATAACCCATCATGTAGGTATCACTATCTTCAACTGGTAACTTATGGGCTATTATGACTGTGGCTACTGCTGCTACAAATACAAGTGCTATAGCGATAGCTATTGCATAAGGCCAAATCTTACCATTACTTTTTTGCTTATTCAATTTTTTGCCTTCTAAAAAATAATTTTCTTCGTATATACATATAAACTCCTATAAGCAAAGTACCATAAAAAATAACCTTAAGAACAAATATTGATATTTGATTTGCATTTCCTACAGCATTGTCTAAAACTATACCTTTGCTTATAGCAATTTGCTCAGCAATATCAGCATAGCCATTAAACATTGAACCACTATACTTCCCTAAAACCTGCTCTTTTTTAGCTTTTTGTGCGAGAAGGGGTAAGATAGTCCCTCCACTTTGCATATCGCTAAAATCCATATTTAAAAGGGCAACAACAAAGGCTTGTATAGGTGACGAGATGGGACTTAATATCTGTTTTTTATCAAAATATTTATATAAAGATGGATCACTTGCTAAAATATCAACTTGATGATTCATCTCAGAAAATGTTAAAAGTATCGTTGGTGTAGAAAACTCTTGCATCAACTCTTTTTCATATTGAACTATATTTTTTCCTACAGGCAACTCTCTTAGCATTAAAAGGCGTAAAGAGATACCTGTCTTCGCATAGAGTTCGGAGCCTAATTTCTCTACAGACTCATTGAACGAGGGGTTAAATATTACTTCATCTTTATATAAATACTCAGCAGATAAATTTGTTTGGATAGATAGTGTAAAGATGAGGGCACAAAGCCCTCTGGTTAAAAAATTCAAAGAATTTCCTAACTAATGTAAAGATGATTTGGAGTTAAAACCGCGTAAACAGTGTAGATAGCCATGATGACTAATCCCCATGAAATAATTTTTTCCATTTTCTACTCCTTACTTTACATCAATAATATGTTTGGCACTACTAGAACCAAACATTTTAATTGATGTCTCATCTTTAACTTTATAAAAGTTACTCATGTTAGCATTTTGTACACTCATTCCCCAGACAGTTAAACCTGTAAGGATACTGAGTAAAAGTACAGTAGCGATTAACATACCAGTTATACCGTGAAGGGAAAATACGCTTCTATTTTCATTCATACCTGACCCCTTATTTACTTAAGCTAGTGATGTATGCACCAACAGCTTCTTTTTGTTTGCTATTAAGTTTCGTAGCAAATGAAGGCATAGTACCAATAGCAGCTTTTTTACCATGGTTTAATACATTTACAACTAGTTTAGGAGTAAATGCTCTTAAATCAGGAGCTACAAATTCTATACCAGCACCATCAGGTCCATGACATGATGCACATGTACCAGCAAAAACATCAGCACCATCGCCTGTACCAGTCAAGCCGTTTGCAACATAAGTAGCTACTGCATCGATCTGTGCATCAGTGATAAGTGCATTTGAGTTAGCATTAAAAAGTCCATTACGATCTGGCATTGGCATTTCCATACCAAGTAGAGCGTTGTTTGAACCATGTAGTATTGTGTATTTTACAGATTTAGCAGCAATTCTGTGATTGAGATTTGCAGCTTTACCATCAATACCATCGGCAGTAAGACCATGACATACTTTACACTCTGCTAAAAATACACTCTCACCCATCTCTACAAGTCTATCACCAGTGATAGAGCCATATTGAGCTTCGTATTTTGCATTCTCTACAGCAACATCTTTATTATATTCACCAATTGATGAATATGAGTTTACTGGATAACCAGCTACAAAATACCACATACCCCAAATCATAGTACCTAAGAACATAATTGCCCAACCAGTTGGTACTTCATTTAGGTATTCACCAATTCCATCCCATTGTTCATCAGCCAATTGACCATCAGCTGTCTTTTCCTGCATTTGGCGTACATAACCTATTACAACATATACTGTAATGATTACAAGTGCAACCGCACCAGCAACGCCTAGTTGGTTGATGATGTCCCCATGGAGACCACCCTCAGAACCAGATACAGATATGTAAGTGAACAACAACATGGCAACGGTAATAATTATTCCCCAAAGCGTTAGCTTATTCATATATATCTCCTATTTCTTGTTTTCTTTTGATAGCTCAGATACCGGGGTATCTGTTATATCGTCGTTAAGTGCCATATTGCTATACTCTTCATAATCATGTCCATCAGAATCTTTTCTTACTGTGTAGAGGTGATAAATATACCCATACAAAGCTACGACTAAAATCGCTATTAAGATAAAATATCCATAAGCTTGAAATTGTGCAATATCCACTATAACCCTTTATTATTTAAGACTGTTTAAATAAGCGATAAGTGCTACGATTTCTGGAATCTTACCACTTGCTACTGCGTCTTTAACATCTTGATCTTTCATGTCCGCTACGATAGCTTTTGCCTCAGCTAATGCTAGAGCATTTGCATCTGCAACACTTGAACCCATTTTTACAACTGCACTTGAACCATCTTTCATAGGTACAGGCTTATTGTAAGGAACTGAAAAGAACTGTGCTACAGTTAATTGTTCTGCATAAGCAGTATCGATATCTGCAATATTTGTATACAACCAAGGATACTTTGGCATGATTGAATTTGGAACAACTGAAGCAGGATCTTTCATGTGATTTTCGTGCCAGTCAGTCGTACGGTAGTTTCCTACACGCATAAGGTCTGGACCAGTTCTTTTTGAACCCCACAAAAATGGACGATCATAAGCATACTCACCACTTAAAGAGTAGTGACCATAACGGTCAGTTTCTGATTTAAACGGACGAACAAGTTGAGAGTGACATGCATTACAAGAGTTCTTGATATATACATGACGACCAGCTAATTCTAAAGTAGAGTAAGGTTTCGTTCCAATTACGGGACGAGACTGTTCTGCAAAGTTTGGAAGAATTTCTACTAAACCAGCAAAAGCTATAACAACAAAAACACCAACCGCAAAGAAAAACGGATTTTTTTCTAACCAATGAAACATATTATAATCCTTTTCTATTAAGCGCCCATAGGCGATGCTGATTGTAGCTCTGATTCTTCAACCGGACGAGCAGACATAGTTTTATACATATTGTAAGCAAACATCAAGAAACCAGTAAGGTATAACAACCCACCGACACCACGAATAGCGTAATATGGATGTAAAACAGTAACTGTATCAATGAATGAGTACGCTAAGTTACCAAATTCATCGTGAGCACGCCACATCATACCTTGAGTGATACCCGCAATCCACATACTTGTGAAATACAAAACAACACCAACAGTTTGGATCCAAAATTGAGTAGCCATCAAGCTTTTTGAATAGATTTCGCGTTTAAATACACGAGGAGCCATATGGAAGAGTGCAGCCATAATCATAAAGCCAACCCAACCAAGAACACCATCATGTACATGACCAACGATCCAGTCAGTAAAGTGAGCAATAGCATTAACAGATTTGATCGCTTGAATAGGACCTTCTAGTGTTGAGAACATGTAGAAAGTTGAAGCAAGAATCATAAACTTGATAAGTGGTGAAGCTGCAACTTGTTGCCATTCACCCTTCATAGTTAAAAGCATATTGATCGCTGAACCCCATGATGGAAGAATTAAAACTATAGAGAAGACTGACCCCATAGTCTGCATCCAATCAGGAACAGTCGAATAAAGAAGGTGGTGACCACCAGCCCA
>WFMY01000010.1 GCA_015488855.1 Helicobacteraceae bacterium | reverse complement strand
TCCTTTGGACTTTCAAGCAAATTCAGCTTTACTTTTTACTTTTGATACACGAGTGCTTTTCCCATCTTTTTTGCATTAAATACTGAGACAATCCTACTCATATATTCTGCATGACCTAAAAGTACATACCCTCCCGGATTGAGCATATCATAAAAGGTCATTGCTACCTCTTTTCTTGAAGCATCATCAAAATATATCAACATATTTCTCGAAAATATCACATCAAATTTTCCAAGCTTACGCATCATCTGCTTGTCAAAGATATTTGCCACTTGAAAATCCACCGTACCCATCAAATCATCACCAAGTTGATAAGCCAAATTTTTCTTTACAAACCATCTAGCTAAAATATCTTTTGGTATTGCATGGATAGATCTCTCAGTATAACGAGCTTTTTGAGCTTTTTCTATCACTGTAGAGTCGATATCTATACCCACAACCTCAATATCTCTTCGCTCTATCAACTCGCCCTCTTCTACTATGTGCAGTATCATCGAGTAGGGTTCTTCACCTGTGGAGCATGGTGAAGATAAAATCCTAAGTGGTCTATTTTTGGGCATGATTTTATCTAAATCTGGCAAGATGCTCTCTACTAAGACCTCAAACTGATCTTTTTCTCTAAAAAAGTAGGTCTCATTTACTGTAACAGCATTCATAAGCTCTTGAAACTCTATTCCATCGTTATCATCAAAACGGAGTTTAAAAAAATATTTTCTAAAATTATCAACTTCTAGTTCTGTTGCTCGCTTGTCAATATATTTTGCTAACTTATCATAATGTTTTTCATTTTCAAGATGAATCCCACTTTTACGGTAGATAAACTCACCAATCTTTTCAAAATTTTCTGTAGATAAAAGATGTGCCATACCCTATCCCTCTATCATTTTGATCGCCCCATCAACGGCGAACTGCGCATAAAAATCATCTTCAAATCTTGTTTTGAGTGCTTTAAGTAAAGGGATATCTTCCAACTCACCTATCTCACCCATATAATCAACTGCTGTCATGGCGACATTGATATCTTTTTCTTTTTCTAAAAGTTCAACTAACATCTCTCGAGACTCCGCAAAGTTTACATCTCCAAGGACATTGATGGCAAAGATACGCAAATCTCTATCATCCCCAATAAGGAACTTCACTATGTAGTACTTAATCGCTGTACCAAAATTTCTAAGTATAGAGATGCCAAGGTTTCTCACATAAGCATTATTTAACTTTAAAAGCTCCATGATCTCTTCTATGGGTGCATCATTGGGATCCATATTTGAGATAACCGAGGCTACTTTTGTCGATATATTTTTTTCTACCTCTTCATGGTCGATAAGAGAGACCAAAAAGGTACCCCCGTCTGGAAATTTACCAATCTCTTCTATGGCATAATCTTGCTTTTGAGCATCATTAGTTTCCTCAAAATATTCTATCACTTCATTGAGCGTAGCAAAATCTGGCAACTCATCTACCATCTGTTTTTGATGTTTCTTCACTAAAGCCATATCAACTCCTACTTCATCGTCGCTATTTTATGTAAGATCTGTTTAAAATCAAGTTGTTCACTCACACCACCATTATCAAATGCAACTTTAGGCATACCATAAACAGTCGCACTCTCTTCACTCTCACCCATCGTGTAAGAGCCTCTTTTTTTCATTTCAACCATTCCAAGAGCACCATCATCACCTATCCCTGTTAAAAGCACACCTATGAGTTGTTCAGGTTTAAATACATCTAAAGCAGAGAGCATCATCTCATTGACACTTGGCATAAAGTAGGTCTCACCTTTTTCTTTATTTTCACGAATCACAATCTTTCCAGATGTTTTTTTTGTAAAATTCATGTGAATACCACCCCGTGCTACATAGATATTTCCTGGAATTACTTCCATATTTGAAGCACTTTCATGAACGCTGAGTGCTGAAGATCGATCAAGTCTTGAGGCAAATGATGCTGTAAATTGTTCGGGCATGTGTTGGACTACACAGATAGGGTACTTATAGTTTGCAGGCACTGATGCACAGATCTGTTCTATAAGACCAGGACCACCTGTTGAAGAACCGACTAAAATCACTTTTTGAATATCCTTAGAAGTCAAAGTTGAAGACTCATCTTGTTGTGCCACTCTTCTCTCTCGCATCGGCTGTACTTTTTTGATGCGTTGAAGTCTTCGTTTAGGTATTCGTGAGAGGGATTTTACTTTGCGGATAATCTCCTCAGTATTTTCAACCTTTCCTATGTTCATAGTCCCTGGTTTAGAGATATAATCTATGGCACCTAGGTCAAGGGCATCCATCGTAATAGTTGCATCAGCAGTTGTTAATGAGCTTACCATGAGTATAGCTGATGGGTTTTTTTTCATGATCTGCTTTACTGCTTCGATGCCATCCATTACAGGCATATTAATATCCATAGTGATAACACTATAGTCAGTCTCAACTGCCATATCAACAGCCTCTTGACCATTTTTGGCAATATCTACATCAAAACCTATCTCTGAGATAATAGTGCTAAGTTGCTTTCTTACTAATGCTGAGTCATCAACTATTAAAACTTTTTTTGCCATCTATTTTCCCTTACCTTGGATCATCTTCTCTATGTCCATCTTCATTACTAACCTCGCTCCAGCTTCCAGATGCAATACATCTGTTAAGAGTTCATCTTCTTGAGGTTTTATATCTGTTTGATTTACTTTGAGTATATCACTGACACTCTCTACCACAAAACCCACCTTATCATTATCTATCTCTGTTACTATAATTTTAGAGTCTATAACAGATTTCTCACTGATCCCTAAGATTTTAAACAAAGAGATGACTGGAACAATCTGCCCTCGGATGTTGATAACACCATCGATCTTTTTATCTGTCATGGCAACACCAGTTGGTGTAACAGAATCTATAATTTCAGCTACTTTATCTACCTCAAAAGCGTACTCTTTATCTTCTAACTTAAAGATAATCACTTCAAGAGCATCTTCATCATTAAGAGTTTGAGACTCAAAGTTTTCTTTTGTATCAATATAGGACTCATTAACCTGAATCAAATCACATATCACACTATCATCTAAAAAGGATATCAATGAATTGTTATCATGTAAAACTCCAGATACTTTACTTTTGTCAAATTCATTTCCCATATATTCTATATCTTTATCTAAAAAGTTTTTAATATCAATAATCTCATCTACTAAAAGTCCAAGTGTTTTTGAATTGACTGTAGTGATTAAAATACGATTTTTATCACTTTTTAATTTTTCAAATCCATAATAAGTCCGTAAATCTATCACAGTCATCAAGTCATCTCTGAGAGTGATTAAGCCTACAACCTCTTCCCGTGAACCTGTTATCTCCGTAAAAGTCGTCTCTGTTAAAATAATCTCTTGTAAAAAGTCTATATCTATGGCAAAACGCTCTTTAGACATCTTAAAGATGAGAAATCTTTTCGAGGGAGCTTCTACTACTTTTTTCTCTTTGACCTTTGCTTCGCGAACCTCTTTTGCTTTGATATCTACTTTTTTTATCTTCGCAAAAAGTGCATCAAGAGATAAGATTTGCACTATCAAATCTTTATGCTTATAGATAGCCACGACTGCATCATCAGCTCTGTCTATGTACTCTATATGCTCCTCTTTTATAGTGACTGTATTATAGACATCACTTACAAGCAAAGCATTTACAGAGTGTTCGTTGGTTAAGGATAAAAGTCTTGAGTGTTCATCATTCTCATTAACTTTCTCTATACCTAAAAGTATATTTACATCTAAAACAGTTGCAATGTTACCACCCAATACACTTAACCCCCGAACCTC
>WFMY01000009.1 GCA_015488855.1 Helicobacteraceae bacterium | reverse complement strand
GTATAGAAAAGGGGTATCTTGCATCTGGTTCATGCCAAAGTGTTTGCCCATGTAATCCTATGGCTTTTAACTCTTGTGCATCTATATTAAACTCCTCTAAAAACTCTCTTAGAGCATTTAGATACATAATCCCAAGTTTTGTATCGAGTGTTCCAAACTCTTTGAGGGTGAGTGGGTTTGAGATGCTTTGAAGGATATCTGCTTTTAGCATAGCATCATAGGGGTACTCTTGAAAGTGAAGCTCTTTACACTCTTTATCATCTATACTACATAAAGAGATGTCGATACCATCTAAGGATGTCCCACTCATTACACCGATATAGTATTCACTCATTTTTTTCCTTTATGTAAACCAAGGTAGCTTTCATATCCAAGTCGCATCACACCTATGGCATAGTTTGAAGAGTTATTATACACCATTATCTTTTTTGCATACTCTAAAAGGTAGGAGAACTCTTTTTTTTGACAAAGATAACATCTGTACGGACTTGCATCTCTTTTGTTTATCTTATACACTAAAGAAGCATCTTGATGCTTTAGTTCAAAATCATACCAATCAGACTCTATCTCTGCAATATTACGAAGTTTTTCCCAATCAATCAAAGTATCAAAATCTGCTTTTTCATGGAGAAACTTACTTGCGGAGACTATAGCGTCTTCCATTTTATTGAGATCGGGTATCTTGTTTTTATAGCCTTGTGCATAGATGAAACTCTCTGGCATAAACTGCGGGATGCCGATGGCTCCAGCATAAGAACTTGGCAAGTTACACTGACTTGGTTTCACCCCTAACTCATAACAGTGTTTTATCACAGCTGTCATATTTGACTTACCCATCTCAAGAAGCCATTTTTGCCTTGGAGTTTTGGCTTTACTTTTCATCACGATGGTATTGCATACTTTAAAGGCATCATGTTTGAGTTTTATACTACCAAGTGCAGTTTCTTTCATAAGTATCGAAGCTACTATCTCACGGTTTACTCCAAATTTTTTTTCTGTAAAGTCATACACATGGGAGTATTTTTTGAGATGCCTTAGTATCTTTGGAACATGAGGCAAGAGGGTATTGTTAGCTCGTTTTTCATTTTTTCTTAGATGTGTTATTTTATCTGGATCAAGATATTTCCAACTTTTTTCATCCAAATCTTTTGTTTTTTCGCAAGAGAGTAAAAACTCATTTGCATAACTATAGGAGACCCCTAGTTTTACAACACGCTGACAAACATCTTCATAATTTTCATTTTTCATTTTACAGTTGGTGTAGTTCGCAAAAGCAACACTACCCAAGCCCAATACTAACAATAATTTATACATATTTTCTCTTATTACATTTTTATCTGTAAGAGCAAAATCAATTCCTAATAATATTTTTGCTATCATTTTAGAAAAGATATACCATGAATGACACTACCGACATATCTACGCTTACCTTAAGAATCATTATCTTTGTAGTTATCGCAGGGATATTTTACTTTACACTTAAAAGTAAAAAAACTAAATAGACTTCTTGCATAATCTAGAGGTATCTCAGAGGGAAGAAAAAAAGATGAGATTGTGCAAAACTTTTTTTGAGTCATAGCCTTAGCTACGACGATGAAAAATTTTGTGCAATATCGCTTTTTTTATCCCTCCCGTAGGGCAATTTATAGAAAGCTTTACTCAGCGTTAGATAACCTTTAGAGTAGAATAACTACTCTAAAGAACATCTGCCTTGATTAAAGCTTTCTATAAAATGCTGAGATACCTCTAGGTTATGCAAGAAGTCTAATATATTTCGGAATCAATGATTTGATTTTTTGATATATTTTTACAAAATCTGTGGAATAGACTCTTGTCTGAGCTATGGATGTGATAAAGTTTGTATCGCTTTGCCAACGAGGTACTAGATGCAGGTGTATATGTTGTGCTATCCCTGCTCCACCAGCATCGCCTAGATTCATCCCAAGATTTACCCCATGTGAACCAAGACCCTCTTTGAGTAAACGCACCCCTTTTTGTGCTAAGGCGCTTATGTGAAGCCAAGTCTCCTCGGGCAACTCTTCGAGCTTATCTGTATGCTGATGAGGAATAATCATAAAATGACCAGGGGTGTAGGGGTAACGGTTCATCACCATGAAGCAGAATTCATCTCTATAAAGAACGAGCAACTCTTCATCTTCATCACTGTGCTGACTTATGTGACAAAAAACACAACCATCTATCTTTTTACCTGAGACATATTCATCCCGCCATGGTGCATATAGTATATCTTTCATAATTAATAATTCACTTTT
>WFMY01000008.1 GCA_015488855.1 Helicobacteraceae bacterium | reverse complement strand
GTGTGTAGAGTTTCTTTTTTCAAAGCTGATTCAAGTGCAGAGGAAGAGAGGTTTTAAAAATTTCTTTTTTGATACTCTTGATTCTTATCAGTTGGCTTCAAAGACAAAGAAACAAAGGGCTGAAAATGAAGCTGCTTTGGTGCATTTTATCCAAGAGTTTCATAGGCGTTATCCTGATGCAAAGCTAATTATAAATCGTGGATTTGAGATAATGGATAAGGTACATGATAGCATTGAAGCTGTTGTGTTTGAGTCATACTACAGAGGAATAGGTGGAAAAAAACTCTCTTATAAAAAAGTCTCTGATGCAGATAGAAAATGGTTAGATATTCAAATAAAAAAAATCAAGTCCTATAAAAAAGATATTATTTGTGTTGATTATTTATCTTCAAAAAAAATGACAGAGGCGAAAAATCTTGCGAAAAAGATAGTCGCAAAAGGTATGATTCCCTACATAGCCAATAAAGATTTAAATATATATGGAATATCTTCTAAAAATGCTATCAAAAGAGAAATATTTACACTCATAGATGAACGAAGACTTGATAGAACACTTCTTGAAGCACACCAGTACGGAGGCTTAGTTTTTGAATATATGGGTTATGTTCAAAGATTGTATGACATAAACAAAGGCTTACCAGATGTAGAGCAGATGCAGCACTATGCAGGGGTTGTAATATGGTTACAAGATTTTACTAAAAAACCTCTACAATTAATTCAATGGGTGCAAAAACTTCATAAATCTGGTATGAAAGTAGTATTCGCCAGTAATTTTGGGATGCCTATGAGTGATGCTTACTTAAAGCCACTAGGTCTTAAAATTACAAAAAAGATAAAACATAAAAATAGAGTACTTGCAGAAGATGATATTATTGGTTATGAGATAGAACCTTCGCTCTCTGTCTCTTCAAGTCAGATAGAAGCCTTGCACTCAAAAGCACTTTTAACATTTGAGATGGAGGATGGAAGTACTTCAACACCTGCAGCATACACTTCATGGGGAGGATATGCTGTAGGGGATGCCTTTATGATAGATATAGATAAAGATAATATTTGGGTGATTAATCCCTTTGAGTTTTTTAAAAAAGCACTTGGATTGAAAGAGTTAATAGTTCCTGATGTAACAACAGAGAATGGTAAAAGGCTGCTTTTTACGCATGTTGATGGCGATGGTATGATGAACAGAGTAGAGGGTGATTTTGGATACTACTCAGGAGATGTGATACTCAACAAAATTTTAAAGGTCTATAATATTCCACACTCTGTTTCAGTTATCGGTGCTGAAATTTCGCCTAATGGACTTTACCCAAAGATATCGCCTCAACTTATGAAAATTGCTCACGATATGTATGCTTTAGAGAATGTAGAACCAGCTACGCATACCTTTACACACCCTTTTTTCTGGGATAAAATCAAAAATGATACCTTAGATGCAAAGTATAGACTTAAACCAAAGGGGTATAAATTTTCTCTTGAGAATGAACTGAGTGGAACATTAGCATTTATAAACGATAAATTAGATCCAAAAAGAGAAGCTAGAGAGGTGTTTTGGAGTGGAGATTGTGCTCCAAGAAATAATGCTTTAGAGTATGTGTATAAACATAATATTTTAAATATTAATGGTGGTGATACAACTATTATGGAAACATCCCCATGGCTTTCGGCAATAGCACCACTAGGTATAGAGAGAGGAGAGTATCTTCAAGTCTATACGGGTGCTCAAAATGAAAATGTTTTTACAAATGATTGGCTTGGACCATTTTGGGGCTTTAAGCGCGTTGTGCAGACCTTTAAACTGACAGATTCGCCAAGAAGATTTAAGCCAATAGATATCTACTATCATCTTTATTCAGGTTCAAAACAGGCATCGTTAATGGCATTAGAGTATGTTTTTGATTGGGCTATGAAGCAAGATAGTATGCCTATCTTTACCTCTGAGTATATTCCAAAAGTGATGGATTATTACACTGCATCCTTAGCAAAAGAGGGTGATGAGTGGCTTATCAGCGGTTTAAAAAATCTCAAGACTATTCGTGTTGAAAAACAAAATGCTGGCGTAGATTTTGAGCGGTCACATACAGCTTTAGGAGTGAAACATTTTCAAAATCATACTTATATTAGTCTGCTTCCATCAAAAAATCATTATCTAGTCGTTGATGACACTGTAGATATGAGTAGAAGTTATCTTATCTCAGCAAATGGTAAGATTCTTGATTATGTGGAGCGTGAAGGAGAGCAACATTACCTTTTTGAGTCTCATGTTGATTTGAAACTTGAGTTTCATCTTGCTAAAGGGTGCACGCTTACATCAGACCCTTTGGAAGATGCAAGAGAGGATATAAATACAACACTCCTGCTACACTATAAAAATCACAAAGAAGCCTTTATTGATATAGCGTGTGAATAGAGTGCTTAGGCACTATATCCATTAGGGTTATGAGATTGCCATCTCCAGCTATCCTCACACATCTCATCAATACCGCGTTTTGCTTCCCATCCTAAAATCTCTTTTGCATAGGCTGGATCAGCGAAACATTTCGCAATATCTCCCGCTCTTCTAGGAGCAATTTTATAACTTACTTTTTTCTTTGATGCTTTTTCAAAGGCTCGTACCATGTCTAAAACAGAGTAACCATTTCCTGTTCCAAGATTTACAGTCAAAACAGCATCAAGTGAGTCTATCTTTTGTAAAGCATTTACATGCCCTTGGGCTAAATCTACTACATGAATATAATCACGCACACCCGTTCCATCAGGAGTATCATAATCATCTCCAAATACACTTAAATACTCGCGTTTACCAACTGCAGTTTGTGAGATAAAGGGCATCAAGTTATTTGGAATTCCATTAGGGTCTTCCCCTATTGTTCCACTTTTATGAGCTCCAACAGGGTTGAAGTAGCGTAATAAGACAATCTTAAATGCATCATCTGAGATAAAAACATCACGCAATATCTCCTCTATAAAGAGTTTTGTTCTTCCATAAGGATTTGTAGCAGAGAGTGGAAAATCCTCTTTAATAGGTGTTGTATGTGGGTCTCCATATACAGTTGCTGAAGAGCTAAAAACAATTTTTTTACAGTTATTTTTTTGCATTACTTCTAAGAGGACAAGCGTTCCATTGATATTATTATCATAATATTCTAAAGGTTTTTCTACGGATTCTCCTACCGCTTTGAGACCTGCAAAATGGATAACAGAGTCTATTTCATATCTGTCAAATACCTTTTGCAAATCCTCTCTGCTACGGATATCTCCCTCAACAAACGCTATTTTTTTGTCAATAATTTTCTCAACTCTGCGTAGACTCTCTGCCGAGGAGTTACAAAGATTGTCAAAAACTACAAACTCAAAACCAGCTGCATCAAGTGCTATACATGTGTGTGATCCAATATATCCTGCTCCACCTGTGACTAAAACCATACTGTTACCTCTTTATTAATAAGTAATTTATTATACACCCATTATACTTAGAGATGATAAAAATAATTTTTAAAATATTTTCTGAACCACTTGTAAACTTTTTATTGCTTGGTGCTTTGGTCTATATCTATTATGCAAGTGTTACAAAGAGTGCAACTCCTCCTAAGCAAAATATTATAAAGATTCAAGCTTCTGAGGTAAAAAAGATTGAGCGTCAGTATGCACACAAGTATAAACACCCAATATCGCATGAATTGCGTTATGCTTACATACTTGAAGAGTTTTACAAAAGAGTACTTTTAGAAGAAGCATATAAATTAGAACTAGATAAACAAGATGCAAAGATATCGAAAATACTTTTAGAAAAGATGCATTATATTTTGCAAAATAGTGCCCCCTTTGTAGAACCTACGCAAAAACAACTCTATAACTACTATCTCAATCACATACAGGAGTATTCAAAAGTAAATAAACTCTCCTTTACACAGATTTTTTTGGCTGATGCGAAAGATACAGAGATGAAAGAAATTTTTGAAATGCTTAGAATGCTTGATATCTCTCCTAAAGTTGGAGTAGCACTGAGTGAGCCTTTTGATGGTAATAATTTTTTTAAGAGTGTATCTTATGGGGAGGTTGAGAAAAAATTTGGTAAATATTTTGCATCAAAGGTTTTCAAACTCCAAAGTGGAAAGTACTCACACCCTATACACTCCAAGTATGGAAAGCATTTTGTTTATGTAGAAGATAAAGATGTATCAAAAGCCTACCCCTTTGATGATGTACAAGATAGAGTCTACCAAGATTTTTTAGAAGACAACAGAAGTAAAGTTGTGCAAATGGCATATAAAAATATTCTCAAAAGTTATTCACTTGAAGTGTTGAAGTAGCCTGCATGGTCTTGAAACTGTTATTACTCTTTTTGTTGGCTATTGCACTCAAGGCACATCAAACAGGTCTCTCTTATATCAATATTGTAGAGAGTAGTGATGCAAAGATAGAGGTTATATATAAAAAACCGCTCTCTGACACACGAGGGGAGGATATAAGTGTACGATATCCACAAAAGTGTAGTGAAGTGTCACGAGCTCCTCTCTTAATTGAAAATGGTTTTATTATCAACAAATATAAGCTTTGGTGTCAAAAAGAGGGTTTGCAAAATGAAAGAGTTTGGGTTGAGGGTTTAGTCTCAAGTGATAGAGGTGTTTTAATACGCTACGAAAAGGGTGCTTTTATCATCAAATCACTTTTGCGTGCTACTACTCCTTTTATCTACATTAACAAAAAGAGTAGTAATTTTGATCTTT
>WFMY01000007.1 GCA_015488855.1 Helicobacteraceae bacterium | reverse complement strand
GTCAAAGATATCCTCAGCATCACCTTTGATGATGCTTGGTGCATGTTGCACTATCTCATCTGCTGTGTATGTGATAATAGGAGCGACAAGAAGTAAAAGTTGTTTGACTATCATTGCCATAGCACTCTGAGATGCTCTACGGTTTTTACTATCTTTAGCATCACAGTAAAGTTTGTCTTTTGTGATGTCCATATAGATACCACTTAGCTCATTTGCTATGAAGTTGTTGAGAGTGTTGATACCATTTACAAAATCATAATCATTAAAAGCAGTATGTATCTCATCAAATACGCTAGAAGCTTCACTTAAAATCCACTTGTCTAATTCACCCATTTGCTCAACAGGGGTAAGAGCATCTAAATCATTGATATTTGCAAGTAAAAATCTAAAAGTATTTCTAAGTTTACGATAACTCTCAGAAGTTTGTTTGAGTACATTATCAGATACTTTTTGGTCATTTTGATAGTCTGTAGATGCTATCCAAAGGCGAAGTATCTCGGAACCATACTGTTTGATAACCTTGCTTGGAAGGATTGTATTGCCTTTTGATTTTGACATTTTTTGACCATTTGCATCATTGGTGAAACCATGGGTGATGACAGTCTTGTAAGGTGCTTGATGCTCTATGGCCGTACTTAAAAAGAGGGAGGACTGGAACCAGCCACGGTGTTGATCACTTCCCTCTAGGTAAACATCAGCAGGGTAAGTTCCAGCATCATAGTTGCGAGATTTGAGAACAGAGTTCCAAGTAGAACCACTGTCAAACCATACATCCAAGATATCTGTTACTTTTTCTAACTCCTCTGCTTTGTAGCCAGCACCAGGGTAGAGAAGGTCTTTGATCTCCATCGAGTACCAAGCATCACTCCCTTGCATCTCAAATATCATCGCAACATAGTTAAGAACTTTTTCATCAAAAAGAACTTCCCCTGTCTCTTTTACTCTAAAAAATGCGATAGGCACACCCCAGTCACGCTGACGAGATATACACCAGTCAGGACGATTTTCTACCATAGAAGTAAGACGATTTTTTCCAGTTTTTGGAAAGAAAAGTGTCTTTTGGATTTCATCCATGGTGATTTTTCTGAGTGATCTCTCTTCACCTTCAGGTTTTTCATCTACAGAGATAAACCACTGACGAGTTGCTCTAAAGATAAGAGGCGTATGGCTTCTCCAACAATGTGGATATGAATGTGTAAATTTTGATTCTTTAAGGAGTGCATCTCCTAAGAGTGCTAAGATGTCATCATTGCATTTGAAGATAAGTTTACCAACGAACTCTTGGGCATTTGGAATGAGCTTTTCTTTGATGATGGTTTCATCAAAACAACCAGTCTCATCAACAGGCATGATAACATCTAAGTCATACTTCAGTCCAACACGGTAGTCATCCTCTCCATGACCTGGTGCAGTATGTACAGCACCTGTACCACTATCCATAAGGACATGGTCACCTAAAACGATTTTAGAAGTTCTTTGGTTGAGTGGATTGATGCATACTTGGTTTTCAAAGAGTTTAGAGTCTATCTCTTTGAGTATCTCACCTTTTACAACACCATCCTTAACTAAAGACTCAAAAAGTGCTTTTGCTACGATATATCCATCGGTTGTGAATACATATTTTTCTTCTGGATTGAGGGAGATTCCCGTGTTTGATGGAAGTGTCCAAGGTGTTGTTGTCCAGATAACAAGCGCTGCTTTTTTACCAACTAAATCAGCCTTAGCTTTTGCCTCATCACTTAGCTCAAATGCTACGAAGATAGAGTGAGACTCTTTGTCCTCATACTCCACTTCAGCTTCTGCAAGTGCAGTGCGTTCAGCCCATGACCAATAAACTGGTTTACTTCTCTCTATAAGAAGCCCTTTCTTAGCTACAGAGCAAAGTGTACGGTAGATATTGGCTTCAAATTTGTAGTCCATAGTTACATAAGGATTTTCCCAATCAGCTACAATACCGAGTTGTTTAAACTCCTCTTTTTGGATGTCAACAAATTTAGCAGCATGTTCACGGCATAGCTCACGAATCTTGGAAACTTCTAGTTGTTCTTTTTTCTTTTTACCACCAAGCTTTTTTTCAACTTGTTGTTCTATCGGCAAACCATGGCAGTCCCAACCCGGAGTGAAACGCACAGATTTATCATTGAAATAATTGTGCTTAATGATGATATCTTTAAGGACTTTATTGAGAGCATGACCAATATGAATATTTCCATTTGCATACGGTGGTCCATCGTGCAGAGTAAAGCTTTCTTTACCTTTGCGTTTTGCTTTCATCTTTTCATAGATTTTATTTTCATCCCAAGAGGTGTATTTCTTAGGTTCATTTGTTGGTAGGTTTCCTCGCATTGCGAAGCTAGTGGTTGGCAGTAGTAGTGTGTCTTTGTAATCCATAGTTGTGTTGTCCCATATAAGTGAAGTTCTTTTGTGGCTAGACCGTGAGGCTCAGAGCAAAGCGAGGATTTGTCCTCTAAGGTTTAGTCACAAAAGAACTTACGAGTAAATTTTTTTGCATTATAGCTTTTTAGTGATTAAATGGAGTTAAAAATAGATATAATACTCCTTAACGAAATTTTTAAGAAGGTCGAAAAATCTATGAGAGTGCATCTATTATTCGTTGGAAATAAATTTATATATAATAAATCATTGCAAGAATATGTAGTGAGAAAAGTAGAACAAAATTGTGATTTTATCAGTTGTATCACTTACTTTAAAGAGAGTGATAATGCTCTGTTTATGCATCTGCAAACTGAGTTGGCATCCAATAATACTCTAGTTGTTGTAACTACAAAACAAAAGTTTTCGACCATCGGTAAAGTTATCTCAACACTTACTGAAGATAATCAAATCTTGAAAAACAATATGCTCTTACCCTCAGAGTGTAGTATTTACGAAAATGCTTCATATCTTTTGGCATACGATGATGCTCTTGTCAATGTAATCCATGTAGATGAGACACAAAAATTACCAAATCTGCTTATCCAAAAGCAAAACTCTTATGCAACTCTATACATCTTTGAACAAACAGAAGATGCTCTTAGTCTGATGCTTAATCCTTTGGCTCATACTCATGATGTAAGTATAGATATAGTAAATATCATAGAGGGTTGGTCAAAAATAAATATAACAAGTAAAAAGTATGGCGATATCTCTAATTTTATCTCGGGAGTAAAATCTCAACTTTCATCCTGTGTCATAGCTAGTTCAAACATAGTTGCGTACATCATAGAAAAACTTTCCCATGTCAACAAAAAACTAAGTTTTGCAGAGAGTTGCACTGGGGGACTTCTCAGCTACTATTTTACAAAAAACAATGGTGCATCAAATATACTTGATGGGGCATTAGTTACTTACTCTAATGGTATCAAAGAAAACTGGTTGGCTGTTGAGGCAGATGTTCTTGAACAATATGGTGCTGTAAGTGCTCAGGTAGTGCATCAAATGAGTGAGGGTGTTTTAAATGTTAGTGAGGCAGACTACTCCATATCTATCAGTGGTATTGCTGGTGATGGGGGAGGAACTGCAGATAAGCCTGTTGGAACTATATATATAAGTGTACGAAGTAAGACAAAACATAAAGAGGTACACCTTTATCTTCAAGGGGATAGAAACTATGTGCAGTATCAAAGTGTTCTCCATGGTGTTAAAATGCTTCTTTTGCTAGATAAAGAGCTT
>WFMY01000006.1 GCA_015488855.1 Helicobacteraceae bacterium | reverse complement strand
TCGATGCAACAGCCAAAACCTAAACCAAAAGCCGAACCCACTATGAAGTGTGGTGCGGGTAAATGTGGGAGTGGGATGTAAACTCCACCGCCCTTGTTCCACCTCTCCTGAGGTGGAATCTATGCCTTATTGCTTCTCTCGTATGCATTCCACCTCGGGAGAGGTGGAACGAGAGAAGTGTACTTCTCTTATTAAGTGCACTTTAAAAAATATTTTTAGTTAATGATATTTATTGTATAATCTATAAATTTTTTGAAAACGGATGGGTATGATTTATTGCGAAAAAGATAATTTTGAAGGTGGGCAATCAAAATCTAAAATACTCATAGTAGAGGATTCGGAGTTTGTAAATAACACCGTATACAATACACTCAACAAGCAAGAATACTATACTTTAGAACAAGCTTTTGATTTTGAGCAAGTATCTCAAAAGTTAAAAGATGATGCGTATGACTTCATCATCTTAGACTTGAACTTACCAGATGCTTATGGCGAAGATTTGGTAAATGATGTTAAAGGTCTTAGTAAAGCTAAGATTATTGTTCTCACTGCAGAGGCTGATAAACAAATCAGAGAAAGCCTTTTTAAAAATGGTATTTTAGATTATATTGTAAAAGACAAAAGCTTTACCAAATCATTAAATGCTATTGATAATACTATACAAACCATATCTAAAAACAGTGATACTGATATTTTAGTTATAGATGATTCTATGTTTATGTGTAAACAGATTCAAAAAACTCTCAATGTAAGAAATCACAACTCTTCTATAGCTTTAACCGCTAAAGATGGATTTGAAAAACTATGCAGTCAAAAATTTAACCTTATTATCTTAGATATGGAACTCCCTGATAAGCATGGACTAGAATTATTGGATGAGATAAGAGAGAGAAATGAATTTTGTTATATACCGATCATTATACTTTCAGGAAACAATGATCCAGAACTTATAAGAGATTGTCTAAAGTCTGGAGCATCAGATTTTATAACAAAACCTTTTAATATTGAAGAGTTTACTCTTAAAGTTGATCTCTCTATTGAGAATAACCGTAAACATATTGAAGTATTATGCAAACAAAAGAACCTTGATGAGTATAAACAAGCGATAGATGATAGTACTATTGTTTCAAAAACAAATTCAAAAGGCATCATTACCTTTGTGAATGATAAGTTTTGTGAAATATCTGGATACTCAAAAGAGGAACTTCTTGGTAAACCTCACAATGTAGTTCGACATCCAGATATGCCCTCCAAAGTATTTAAAGAGATGTGGGATACTATTCAGAGCAAAAAGCCATGGACAGGTATAGTCAAAAATCTAAAAAAAGATGGTACAACTTATTATGTGAAATCCACCATAAATCCTATTGTAGATTATGATGGAACAATAGTTGAGTATATTGGCATAAGAACGGACATAACTGAATTAGAACAGATTAAAGAGGAGCTAGAGGATAATCTTAATATTTCAAATAAAAATTTCTCACAAGCGTATAAAATTTCACAAGAGTATCAAAAAGCCATTGACGAGAGTAATATTTTATCTCGTGCAGATATAGATGGGAATATAACTTATGTGAATGAAAAGTTCTGTGAAATATCTGGTTACTCGAGAGAGGAACTGATAGGTAGAAATCATAGTATTGTTAAAAGTCCAAAAACATCTAAAAAAGTATATAAAAAAATGTGGGCTACCATAACTGCTAAAAAAGTATGGCATGGACAACTAAAAAATAAAAAGAAAGATGGAACTCCGTACTATGTAGAATCAACAATCGTACCTATTATAGATGAAAATGAGAATATCATAGAATATCTTGGTATCAGACATGATGTGACAGATATTGTCACTATTCATAAAGAGCTTAATGATACTCAAAAAGAGATAATTTATAAAATGGGAGAAGTGGGCGAGAGTCGCTCACAAGAGACAGGAAATCATGTAAAAAGGGTAGCGGAGTACTCTAGGCTTTTAGCACTACTCTCAGGACTTGGTGAAAAAAATGCGAACTTGCTCTATACTGCATCACCAATGCATGACATTGGTAAAGT
>WFMY01000005.1 GCA_015488855.1 Helicobacteraceae bacterium | reverse complement strand
GTTTTAGTTGATGTTAGAGAGAATTATGAAAGAGATGTGGTTTCTATTAATTTTGCTAAGCATATTCCAATGAGCGAACTTTATGAAGGTCATAAAAATCTTGATAAAGATAAAATGATAGTAGCTATGTGCTCACATAAAAATAGAGCTGATATCGCTGCAATGTTTTTAAATAGTAACGGATATAATGCAAAAGTTTTAAATGAAACTTTTGCCGGTTTTGTGGATAAGATAGTTGAAGACGACAATCCTATTAAATGTGCATAATTAGCGTAGTTTGATATCGCTTTGCACCAATGCTACAATGAGCTCTCCTCATTGTAGCATGCAATACTCCCGCAAAATATTTAAAACATGATATTTGTTTGACAAATAGTATCTTCAATATGTTACAATATCAGTATGTTTAAGATTTTTTTTGCAATAGGTGCTATATTTATTATTCTTGGTATTTTATCATATCTGTTTGGAGGATATTTTTTTAAATTACCGGGTGATATTTTTATCAAAAAAGGAAATTTCAGCTTCTACTTTCCAATTACTACCATGATCATTCTCAGTATAATTCTTAGTTTTGTATTAAATTTTATCTCAAGATTTTTTAAATAGCCGTTAATTGTCGTTTTTTATATATAATCATATCAAAATTAAACTATAAGGTAGTACGATGGAGTTTATTAACTTAAAAGGTTTGTATCCGGTATATGTAAAAAAGATAGATGGCGGTAAATATAGTGTTGATTCTATCATAGATATTTTAAAAAATAATATTAAAAAGCATCCGTTTGCAGAATTTATAACTGTTTTTGACCATTATGCTCTTACATCAAAGATTGATGGTCATGTGTTAAGTGAAGATATTTTAGGTGCAAAAGATTTGATATTTTGTTTTGGAAAAGAACTCCCTGTGCCTGAGATGCTCTCTATCAGACCAAGGAGCATAGGCATAGCTAAAACAAGAGATGGTTTTACGATTAGTTTTATGCAGGCTCCAAATGAAAAAGCCACACAATCTATGATGAACTGGGTTAAAGCGTTGTAAATGTTAGATTGCTAACGACTTAGATTTTAAAGATGATATATAATATGTCTATACAAAAAATAATAGGATATGTTATATGTCAAATCTTTCTCCAAAACAGATACAAGAAGTTGTTGTCGAGATGAGTGATATTGCCAATAAGATTGTACAGATTAATATACTAGATGATAGTGACTGTCAGAGTTTTTACTACCTATCTGGAAAAGCAAAAATATATAAAGAGGTTGCAGATTCCTATCGTCAAACATCATCCCATAAGACAGGTGGACTCAGTTGTGTGATAGAAAACTTATATAATGTCTTAGTGTTTCTTTGCGCGAAAAAGTTAGCTGAAGTCAGAGAATATCTTCAGCGAACACGAATCTAGTTGTTTTTAGATGCTTATTGGTCTATATTTTCAAAAATCTCTACTGATGGAGAACCTGCGAACCAGTCACGAGAGGGCATGTTTTTGTGTGACTCTGAAAACGCCTCACTTTTTGTGTAAGCTACAAAACTTGGCATATCTTTCCATGTAGTGACTATGATAAAACTATTATTTTCGGCTGCATGAGGCATATTTTGCGGAGCTAAAAGTTGCATCTGTAAAAAACCTTCCTGCTCTGTCATTTTATGTAGCTTAACGGCTTCTTTTAAATGTTTTGAATACTGCTCAAAAAACTCTGACTTAATCGGAAATTTTGTAAATACTGTAACCATTGATATAATCCTTATCTTTTTAAATTATCAATAACACGTTGGTAATATTGATAGGAGAAGTTTATCGAAAATTTGTAAATGCAATATGAATGTCAATCTCTTCTTTCCCCATATCCTTTGGATGTTTCTTGTTATGAAAAAATATATAGTGCTTTATCCAGTGTATATAAGTTTTCTCAGTAGATAAACTATAATGCTTAAAACGCACAGTATCTCTCACAATATCAAGTAATTTTTTCTTAACTTCCATAGTTTTCCCTTCAAATTTTAAGCTAGCTTATGCTTTTTTAATGGAATAATTGCAATTAATATAGCACTTCTGTTTCAATAACAGCAAATATAAACAAAAACAACACATTTTTCTTTAAGGATAATAGTTGATAAATTGTAAATATCTTAAAAACATTGCATTTTGTCATAAAAGACACTATTTTTAGTATTTTTTCTCTTTTAACAGCGCATAATTTTTGATAATTAATACTGAGTTATAAGGTTAAAGTGACTATAATTGTAATGAATAAATAGTTAGACACTATAGGAAATTGAAATGACAAAAGATGACTATGAACACGAATTTGATGGAGAATCAAAAACAACCGTAAAGAAAGAAAAAGCTTTAGAATATGCATTGGATATCAGAAAATTTGAAATTGAACTTTATTGGAAAAGAGCAACATATTTTTGGACTTTTACTGCTGCTGCAATAGCAGGGTATACTGTAATACAAAGAATATCAGATGAACATTCAAGAGGTGAATTAAGTTTATTACTCGTATGTTTAGGTGTAATTTTTTCCCTAGCATGGTATTTGGTTAACAGAGGAAGTAAATTTTGGCAAAATAATTGGGAGCGTCATGTGGATATGCTTGAGGATGCTACGATTGGTCCATTATACAAAATAATACTATCTGAAGAAGATTCAAATAGAAATATTGTAAGGAGAATACTTACAGATACAGGGACATTTTCTGTTACTAAGATAAATCAAATACTTAGCTTTTTTATACTAATGGTTTGGATATTATTATTGTTTAAAACATATTATTGGTCTTGGTATTCAAATTTTATGATACTATTAACATTATTTACAATATATGTATTATTATTTTGGACGAAATCAAGCAATACGAAAACAAGCACTATCATAAACAAAAGAGAAATGAAAATAAATGTATAACAAGTACGAGTCGCCACCTATAAAATAGTTAACAATGATACCAATAGTAACACTTTTCAGGTTAAAGCTAAGCCATAGTTTCCACATTATTTGAGTTGTAATCTACATCATATTTTCTATTATTTTTATAAAGAGAGTGGGCAGTAATAATAATTTTTCTCATCACTGCGATTTGAGCTTGGGTACTATGTTTTCCATTCTCTTTTAATCGTTCATAAAAAGCACCAAAGTTTTTATCATAACGAACAGCACTAAGTACACCCATAAACAAAACTCCTCTATATAGCTTAGATCCAGTTTTAGAAATTTTATAAGATGATTGTATAGAAGACCCTGATTGTTTATAAACAGGATTAAGACCAGCTAATGAAGTTATCTCTTTTTGGTTAGCTTCTGGGTATTTTTAAAACAGATATAAAAGTGCAATTGCTCCAATCTGTCCAACTCCCATAATTGATTTAATATCTTCATAATTATTTTTATAAACTTCATTAGTATCAATAATAGTTTGTATCTGCTCAATGACACGCCTCTGCGTTTCTTGGAAGTCTTTAATAGATTTTTTGAGTTCTTTAATGGTAAACTTATCACCATCTTTAGATTCTAAAGCTTCAAGATGATTTTTCTGTTGAGACATCTGCTTTGTAGTAAACTGATAATAACTCATAAGCTCCTTAATATGCTCTACATCCTCGTTATATACAGGAACTCTAACTTCTCCTTCTTTGGCAAGAGGAAGTGCTTGAGAAAGAACTCTAGCATCTTCAATATCATTTTTTACTTCTTTTCCTAATGCTTTAGCACCCCAAGGGCATTTCCTCACTTCGTTCACGGCACATAATTACTAAACTGTTTAGGATTTATAATAAAGCATTTTATTTTCTGTTGAAAACAATACTTTCTAAGTGCTTCAGAATAACTACCTGTTGGTTCAAATATGAATATATTATCATCAATATCTTTTTTATAAATCTTCTTGAGCTTTGAACGAAGTATCTTAAATCCCTTAAGACTATTCTCTACTTCCATATCTGTACTATTTTTAGAAATATGTACATTTATACTTGCTTTACTAATATCTATTCCGATACAATTATCCATGAGAGCCTCTTCTTTTTTAGATGAGAGCTCGTTAGCATAGGAGTTAACTCCTATGTGACTTTTAGCAATAGCATTACACATAACCTTGCCTCGTGATTCAATCCAATCTAGTTTTAGCTTTCTTTTGCAAAAGAAAGATATATAAAACTGATTTACTCGCCACTCAAGTTTAAAGTGTAATTATCTGTCTCGAACACAAGCTAGACTTCTCTGCTTTAGGAGCACACCGATACATTACTTCTAACGAACATCTCTTTAAGAAGTATACGCTATTATTTTATAAATGTTTGTCTCATACGAGGAGACGAATAATTTACTCTAGCGGGAAAATTATCGCTCACGACAGTCGTTATCCGCTCACTGCGTGACCGGATAACGGGGGCGCGGGCTGAACACCCGCTAGTCACCTGTCGCACAGCGCCAGATAACAAGCGGGAGGAGTCGACAACCTCGTC
>WFMY01000004.1 GCA_015488855.1 Helicobacteraceae bacterium | reverse complement strand
GTAAGAGATATTCAAGATGGTTTAGAGATGGCAGATGAGGCGATAAGATCTGGTAAAGCCAAAGAAAAATTAGAAAAAATCATTGAGATATCAAATAAAATATGAAAAAATATGAACTAAACTTGAAGCAACTCCCTTCGATGACGGATGCTCTTATCTCAGACTTTTCCAATGGAGTTATTTTGCTTCGAGGTGACTTAGCCTCAGGAAAGACAACACTTACAAAGCATATAGTCAATTCCCTAGGTTTAAAAGAGGAGGTGACTTCCCCAACTTTTTCTCTCCAACAAGTATATGGTGACAAAGTGTATCATTATGACATCTACAATAAAGGCTTAGACAACTTTATCTCACTTGGTATGCTTGAGGAGTTAGAAAAGGAGGGTCTGCACCTTATTGAATGGGGTGATGATGCACTCAAAAAGATTTTACTAGATGCAGGGTTTGATCTCATAGAGATAGAGATAAACAAGATAGATAATAATAAAAGAGAATATACAATATGCACATTTTAAAAGCAGTAGGTCTAAAGAAACAAATAAAAAGTTTAGAGATAGTAAAAGGGATGAGCCTTGAAGTGAAAAGTGGCGAAGTTGTAGGACTTCTTGGACCAAATGGAGCTGGAAAAACAACAACTTTTTATATGATATGTGGACTCGTTCAAGAGAGTGCAGGTGATGTCTTTTTTGATGATGAAAACCTTGTAGGACAACCTTTGCACGAAAGAGCTTTGAAGGGTATTGGTTATCTTCCCCAAGAGGCTTCTATCTTTAAAGATTTAAGTGTGGAGGACAACCTTATGGTAGCAGCTCAAGTGAGTATCAAAGATGAAAAAGAACAAGAAAAAAGAATACTTGAGCTTCTTGATATGTTCAACATTGAGCCTATCCGCTACAGAAAAGGGGTAAGTCTAAGTGGTGGAGAGCGTCGCCGTGTAGAGATAGCACGAGCCCTTGTCAATAAACCAAAATTTTTACTTCTTGATGAGCCATTTGCAGGGGTTGACCCTATCGCTGTTATGGATATACAAAAGGTTATCCATCAACTTGTAGGGTATGGGATAGGAGTCCTCATAACAGACCATAATGTGCGTGAGACCCTAGATGTTTGTGACCGAGCTTATGTGATCAAGTCTGGTGAACTTCTTGCAAGTGGAACAAGCCAAGAGATAGCCAACAATGCAGATGTGCGTACACATTATCTAGGCGAGGAGTATAAGCTTTAGTTAGCTGAGATGTCATGGCAGCACTTAGACAAAGCAGATCAGTTGAGACGAAACATAAACTCTCTAATACATTAAGAAACTGGTTGCCAATACTGCATTCAAGTTTGAGTGATTTGGGTGATGCTATGGCACCTTTTATCGATGCTAACCCCGTAGTTGAGGTAGAGTCTGGCTACGAGGAAGAGTTTGAAAAAAAGATTCCAAAAAAGATCATTAGTGGACAAGTCTCGAACTCAAGAACAGAGCAGATAGAAGCACTTACTATCCAGTATCGTTCTTTGCATGATGTCTTAGATGAACAGCTAGAAGCTCCACTTTTTCCAACACCACTCTCTCAAAAAATAGCTATGTTTGTAGTGTCAAATCTTGATGAAGGTGGGTATTATGAGGGCGATACGCTAAAGTTTTGTCAAGAGGAGGGGATAGCAGAAGATGCATTTGAAAAAATTCGTTTAAGATTTGCCCATGTGGAACCAGTAGGGGTTGGTGCACATAACCTTTCTGAAAGCTTTTTGTTTCAGCTTGAGAGTTCTGATGTGAGTGAAGAAGCATATATTTTAGCCTTAGAAGTGATAAAAGATTTAGAAAATATATATAGTTATACTGATGAAGAAAATTTTTCTGAAGTGATGCGAGTTTTAGGAACTTTTAAAAACCCTCCTGCTATCGAATACCAAGAGGAGTCTTCCCAAATAATACCTGACTTGATGATCTACTTTAATGATGAACAAAGTATAGAAGTAAAGTTAAATGATGCATATTATCCAACGATACATATAGATACAAACTATGGTGTAGAGCATGATTTTATCTCTCAAAAGATCAAAGAGGCTAAATCCTTAGTTGATGCACTCGATATGCGTAAAGCAACTTTGTATAAAGTGGGCTTGATGATTGTTGAGTATCAGTATGAGTTTTTCACTGGTGGGCAGATTATGCCACTTACGCTTAAGACTTTAGCTGATGAGTTTGGACACAATCCATCTACCATCTCTCGTGCGATAGCAAACAAATATATAGCTTGCGATAGAGGTGTACTAGCGATGAAAGAGTTTTTTACAACAGCTATTGATGAAGATGTGAGTAATGCAGCTATAAAAGAATTTTTAATATCCCTTGTAAAAGAGGAGTCGAGAGTGAAACCTTTAAGCGACATGAAACTTCTAGACCTGATACAAGACAGATTTAAAGTGACTATGGTAAGGCGTACTATAGCTAAATATAGAAAGCAACTTAATATTGCTGGGTCTAGTGAAAGAAAAAAGCTTTATCATCTGCATTAAGTCTTTTTTTGGTTTTAGGTAAGTCCCACACAAGTCCAAATGATAAGTAGTAAACTTTGGAGTTAACGATGAACAAAACAGCTGTTTTACAATACCTTCAAGCGATGTAGATATATTTTATACAAGAGACAATAGTTTTGAATTAAAAAGTGGTCTTGAGTTTTTAAAAATTGGAGAAACTATTGCCTTTGAACTTGATGTATCAAAGGTGGATTTTGTCTCTTTAGATTTCATGAATCCAATAATAAAACACTATGCAAAAAAAGATTTTATCTATGTATGATGAAAAAAACTTAATTCATATTTTAACTATGCTTGAGTGCTGCGAAAAAGCATGGTTGTACACAAAAGAGTTCCAAAATCCGATAGACTTTATATGGGCAAATGAACAAAAAGAACTTAATGCTACAATTTCACTTTTTATAGCTATTGCTGAAGAATCTAAAAAAGTAGATAAAAACTTAAAAGATGCAGTGAAGTGTGAATTTTCTTGGAGTGATATAGCAGGTTTAAGAGATAAAATATCTCATGATTATAGAGGTGTAGATGGGGATATGTTATGGGTAGTCATTCATAAAGATTTGTATAAACTAAAATCTACACTCATGAATATGGTTAAGCTTATTAGTCCCTCTAAAGATTTATTGCAAGAGTTCTTCGCGACACCCTATTATTGCCATCCTACAGCAAACCTCAATATGCCAGCAATTAGAAAAAGGTGTAATTGCAAGGCGAAAAGTTGCAGGAGCTACTAGTAGCTTCAATGCTTTTCAACGAAGTCAAGTGTGCCTTTTTCTAATTGTCCTTTGGATGAGCCAT
>WFMY01000003.1 GCA_015488855.1 Helicobacteraceae bacterium | reverse complement strand
TCTTCATCTTTTACAGATGATTCAAAAAGTGTACTCATGTATTTTGAAAGAGCACGCATCACATTGATAACCCGTTCTATCTTTTGGCGATGTATATCTTGATACTGCATAATATCCATTACATTCATAATGGAATCACCACTCGTTTGTAATGTTTCTACTGCATCCTCAGCATTTTTAAGTGCAAATTCATTTTGTTCGAGTTGTGAGGCAAAGGTGTCTACCTCTGGAAATTTTGCAGTGAGTGTTTTAAATAGTTCTATATTTGAGTTTAGAGTTTGCGTAATATTGGCAAGTGTTTCTTCTCTTTCCATCAAACTATTTGAGATCTCTTCAATAATGTCAAAAATCTCACTTGCTTTTTCTTCGCTCTCTTTTGTAACATCATCTAACTGATGTACCATCTTGTTTTCATCAGTCGCAGGAAGTGGCCACTGGTGTGATGTTTCTTTGTTGTAGCCCTTAGGCGCATCATCATATTTATCTGAGTCTTGTGCATCTAAAGGCTCAGAGGAAGATTCTTCCTCTTCTACATCTATATCGTCAATATCACCATTCATCATTGCATCGAGTTCTTCTTGAGTCATACATAATTCCTTGCAAATTCGTTAAATTTATTTATTGTCACTATAATAGCATAAAAATATACAAAGAACTCTTTTATTATTATTTTGCGGGTATCATTTTTTTCAAATATGTACTCCTATAAGGAATGAGTTCTTAGAAAAAAGATGATTTAATGATAGTTGATTTACATAACCATACAACTCTTTGCAATCATGCAGAGGGTGAGGTTTCTCAGTACATAGAAAAAGCTATAGCCACTGGTACAAAATATTTTGGCTTTTCAGACCATGCTCCGATGGACTTTGACCCAAAATATCGGATGAAGTTTGATGAGATGCTCACTTATCAAAAGGATATCTTAGAAGTAAAAGAGTGCTACAAAGATAAGTGTGAGATTTTATTTGGATATGAAGTTGATTATCTTGAGGGTCATATGGATACGCGTGTTTTAAATGCCGATGTAGACTATCTTATTGGTTCAGTGCATTTCATAGAGGAATGGGGCTTTGATAATCCTGAGTTTATTGGGCATTATGAACATGAAGATATTGATGTGATTTGGCAAAAATATTTTGACACCGTAGAAAAAATGGCACAATCAAACTTATTTGATATTGTAGGACATTTTGACCTCATAAAGGTTTTTAAGTATATGCCAAAAAAAGATATCAATGCACTAGCTCATGATGCACTCATAGCGATAAAAAAAGCAGATATGACTCTCGAACTTAATGTCTCAGGTTTTAGAAAACCTATCAAAGAAGCTTACCCTAGTGCATCTCTAGTTCAAAAAGCTTATGAGTTAGATATCCCCATCACTTTTGGTTCTGATGCACATAAACCAAAGCAAGTTTCGATGTTTAGCGATGAGATAATACGCATAGCAAAAGATGCTGGTTATACCAGGTGTGCTATTTATAGAAAAAGAAAAAGAGAGTTTATCAACTTTTAGTTATCTGGTACTTAAGCTCTTTGAAAATTTAGATGGAATGACTAGAGAGAAAATGTAACTTCTTTAAAAGGTACTTGAGTTATAATCCTTCTATGAATTTAGAAGATTTACAAAACAAAACTATACTTCTTTTTGGAAAACCACGCGCTTTTTCCAAAGAGGAGTTCATTTCACAACTTAAACTCCATCATATTGGCATCGCAGACGAACTTAGCGATGAGGTGAACTTCATCATAGATGGTCGTATGATGACCCCTTATGAAGTCAATGAAAGTGAAAAACTTTATACTCTTAACAAATATGAGTTTATCTCTATAGACTCTTTTGAGGGTGAACTTGCAAAGCATCTTGATGAAGATACTCTTCTGATGAGCCTTAAACTTAGTGGTAACAAAGAGAGACTCAAAAGTTTTCTCCAAAATAGCACTATTAGTGAGAGACTCTTTTTTAAACTTCTTGCAATGTATGATTGGGCTGGCGAAGACTTTTTTGAAAATGATAGTAACCGTGATGTCAGTGCCGCTTTTATCTCAAGATTTTACGAAAATATAGAGCAAAATCACAATGTAGAGTACGCAACTACTGGTTTTATCCATCTCATCAAACAAACAAAATCTCCTGAACTTTTAGAGCAAATGTTCGCTTTACAACCACTCCAAAGCAATCAAAAAATGAAGATGCACATAGCTATGAATGATTTTAGTAGTAAACAACTCCTAAAGAAACTCAAAAAAGATGATGATTATGAGGTAAAGATAGCTTTGTCTCTCAATAAGCATCTCCCTTTTGAACTCATCAAAGAGTTTCAAGATGATGAAAAACTCATAACAAATATAGCAAAAAATATCTTGCTGAGTGAGGAATATTTTGAGTTTTTAAGAGAGCATCAAGATGCACTGTGTTTAAATGAAAGTTTAACGCTATCTATGCAAAAAGAATTGCTCAAGATCCAAAGCCAAGAGGTTTTTTATGCCCTTGCTCTTAACGGAAATATCTCTCAAGAGGTTTTAGAAATACTACTAAAAAGTGAAAATGAAACTATCAAAAAAGCTTTGTATGAAAATCCAAAAATGCCCTCAGATATACTCCAAGATGCATATACTCAGGGCATCTACCTCGAACAACTTGCAAAAAATGAAAACACACCCATAGAGATACTCTACCAACTTCAACTTGATGCTCGGTATGAGAGAGCTGTCAAAACAAATGCAAGTTTTGGTAAAAGTATAAAACAAGAAAATATAG
>WFMY01000002.1 GCA_015488855.1 Helicobacteraceae bacterium | reverse complement strand
ATAGTTTATGAGAATGAATAAGGTTCTATTTTACTCAAGGAAAATTGTTGGCATAACTGTTCTCAAAAACCTTCGTTTAGAACTCCATTTGAGGCAGTTCAAAGTTGGTTTCGTAAGCAAGCCTGAAATATTTAGGATTTTACCAGATGTGGTGAAACTTGACAAGTAATAAATATTAGTGAGTTCTCAGCTAAATCTGAGAACTTAGTTAAACGATATATTTACCAGTAAAACATGCTGTGCAGTACTCATCACCTTGTGCATTGACACTTCTGAGCAGGGATGCTTCATCTAAGTAAGCGAGTGAGTCAGCTTCGATGTATTCACATATCTCTTCATTTGACATATTTGCAGCAATGAGCTTGTCCTTATCTGGAGTATCGACTCCATAATAACAAGGATCTGTTGTAGGTGGTGAGCTTACACGCATATGTACTTCGTTAGCACCTGCTTCTTTGAGCATCCTTACGATTCTTTTTGAAGTGGTACCACGAACGATAGAGTCATCTATCACGATCACTCTTTTACCTTTGATAATCTCTGTCATAGGGGAGAGCTTCATCTGGACCTTTAAGTCACGCATCTCTTGGGTTGGTTCGATAAATGTTCGACCGATGTAATGGTTACGCATAATCCCCATTTCATAAGGTATGCCACTCTCTTGAGCATAGCCAATAGCTGCAGGGACACCACCATCAGGAACTGGGATGACTACATCCGCTTCTACGGGAGCAAGCCTTGCTAGCTCTTTACCCATATCTTTTCTTGCCTTATAAACAGACTGACCAAATACAGAAGAATCTGGACGAGCAAAATAAACATACTCAAAGATGCAATGTTTTGGAGTTGGCTCAAAAACTTTGATACTTTTTGGTTCTTTGCCTTGAGAAAAGATAAGAAGTTCTCCCGGTTCTACATCACGAATAAATTCAGCACCAACTAAGTCAAAGGCACAAGTTTCACTCGCTACAATGTAGCCTCCATTTGGAAGTTTTCCTAGACTAAGTGGACGAAATCCATGTCTATCACGCATAGCAAACATCTTTGTTCTACTTAAAATGACTAATGAAAAAGCACCTTCTATCCTCTCAACGGCATCGATGATTCTGTCTAAGAGCTTATCTTTTTCACTTTTGGCTATAAGGTGGATAAGGTTTTCTGTATCCATAAAGGTTTGAAAAATAGCACCTTTTTTAATGAGTGCATTACGAACCTCTTGTGCATTTGTAAGGTTTCCATTGTGAACAATAGCCATTTCACCTAAGTCATATCTTGCAAAGACTGGTTGTGCATCTAAGATAGAGTCATCACCAGCAGTTGAGTAACGAGTATGCCCAATAGCAGCAGAACCGCTGAGTGTACGAAGCTTTTCTTCGTTGAACACACGCATCACTAATCCACGCTTTTTAATCGTATGAAGTTTTCTACCATCAGCTGAACTGATTCCAGCAGCTTCTTGGCCACGGTGTTGAAGAGCGTGAAGTGAAAAATAAGCTAGTTTAGAAGCTTCTTCTTGTCCAAATATTCCAACAACAGCACATTTTTCATTTAAGTTATCATGCAAGATATAATCCTATATATAATTGAAGTACACAAAATTAATTTTGTGCAGAATTATACTGCAATTTGTACATAGATAGTTTAAATAAAGAGAATATTTTCATTATGTTTGCTGATTTAAATGGAACAGAAAATGCTATAATTTTGGATTATGTAATGAAAGGTGGAATATGGATATAGTTCTTAGAAATAATCTCATACTTATCACTACAGGATTTGATACCCTTAACACCCCTTGGATGAAAGAGTTTTTAAATCATCATGCCCGTGGCATGCTCTTTTTGCCAAAGGCTGTGTTGGTTTTTAGAAATGAAACTCTAACAGATGTGAGAGAGGAGTTTTTATCGCGACTTTCACAACATCATGCTGCAACTCATGACTTTGACTATGAGTTCTTTTTGCGTTCTATGCTTAAATTTGGTTTGCAACCTATCAAGATAGAACTCCATAAGTTGCAAGACCCAGAAAATGTAAAAGTAAACCTTTATGCGTATGATAAAGATACAGTGCTTATCACTTTGGATTATCCAAACTCTTGGATTTTAAATTATCTTCGTTCACAACTTGAAATTTATGTTGAACGAGGTACAGACTCAAGTCTAGTGATAGATGTGAGTGACTACAAAGCAAAAACTCGACTAGAAAGAGCTTTAAACAAACGCCATATCCTACATTATCAAATCCAATATACTTATGATAATCATTTCATGAGTAAGCTTTATAGTGATTTTGCAAACTTTAGTTTTGGAGACTTATGTAAAGAGGAAGAAGACACTGTCCATAATCGTTTTTATACAGTCTTAGAATGCCCTATCGGTGCAAGTCAAGATGCACTGAAAAAAAGTTATAAAAAATTGGTAAAAGTATATCATCCAGATAAGATCATCCATGATAGTCCACATATGATAAACCATTATACACAGAAGTTTCAACTTCTGCGTGAGGCATACGAAGCCCTACGAATCGTCTCTTAGTTTAGAAAGAGCCAGTTATCTACTCTTAAGAAGTGCTTTAAAATCTTTAGCACTATAGAGTGCTAGATTGCTTCCTTGGAGGCTTTGTAACTCCTTGGAAAATCCTCTTTTTGAAAAAAATATGGTCTGAGTTGGTTCTATCCCAAGTTTTTCACATTTTTCATTGAGCTTGTGGAGTTCTTTTTTATTTATCTTATGATTTTTCCATTTGCATTCACCAACATAGATATCCCCCTTGTTTGTTAGTGTCAGGATGTCTATCTCAATATTCATATCCCAATAACTTCCACTGCTAAGTATCTGTGCATCTCGTAAGTTATAGTTAAGTAATAATGCGGAGAGTTCCTCAAAGACTAAAGAGGTATATTGGTTGTGCTTCGCATCAAAGTGTTCAAAAAAAGAATCAAATTTTCCATTTTGTATATCATGTGTATGAGGTACAACAAAGTAAAACCAAAAACGGATAAATGGATGGTTGAAAAGGACTTTATGAGAGATCCTATGTCTAGCAAGTTCTCTTTTAAGTTTTGTGTCAGGGTAGATATCTTTTGGATGTTTTTCTCGTGAATACTCCAAAGATACAAGTCCTTTCTCTTTCAAAAACTCAAGTGCAGCACCACCATTTCCATTGTTGAGCCCAGCTCTTTTAAAAGCGGAGAAGATGCGTCTGTCACCTACAGCTAAGGCTTGAAGTAAGCGTATCTTTATGGGGTCGTTTTCAATTAAAGTGAGGATTTTTTTATTGAGTTGTTCAAAGTTGTTTATGATGTGTAGATGGATAAGCTCTTTTATATCAAGCGTTGCATCTACTTTGATGTCTAAGCCACCAAAGACTCCAAAGTGTTGTATAAGTTTTTCCATCTCATCATAATAGTGTCCAAAGTAGAAGTGACGAAACTGTTCTATGAGTAGTTTTTTTATCATCGAACCATCCTTTTATGAAGCTTGATATAAAATAATAGCATAAGAGTGTATTTATGATACCATTTCTGAAATAATTTAAAGGGAAATTTCATGAAATTATTTTTATCACTTCTTGGGATATTGTTTATTATATCTTTTGTTGAGGCAAATGATTCTAAGATATGTCAAAAATGTCATCCACTTATCTATGGTGAGTATTACCAATCTTCCCATCGTAAAGCATCTACAGTGAACGACCCTATCCATAAAGCATTGTGGGATAAACATCCAAAAAATGCAAAAGGATACAGTTGTGCTAAGTGTCACTCTCCAAGTGATCTTAAAGCACTCAATACAGGAGTGTTAGAATACAATGAGGTGCAAAAAGAGGAACCTATCTCCTGTGCGTATTGTCATAGTATCAAAGATGTGGAGGAGGGGAACCTCTCAAATACAAATATACTCAATGGGAAGAAACGGGAGTTTTATACTGCTCAAGCTGATAAAAAAGGGAACCCACAAGCCTCTTATGAGACAAAAAGTTCATGGTTTGGACTCGTAAAAGAGTCACGAAACTCCCCTTACCATAAGATAGACTACAATAATGAAAATTTTTACAATGGAAATGTTTGTATGGGTTGTCACTCTCACACTGACAATGAGCATAGTTTTGACATCAGTATGCTTGATGCAATGATAGATAAAAATGATAAAAATACTTGTATAACCTGTCACATGCCTCAGGTTATTGGGACAAAAGTTACCATTCATGAAACAAAAACCCATGCCTACCACGGGATAGCTGGAATCCAGCATAGAACTAAAGATATGGGAAAATATATAGAGTTTAAAGTACAAAAAAATGCACAGGGTTTCGAGTTAAAAATACTCAACAAATCTAATCATGCTCTTTTTGGTCAATCTTTTCGTGAAGGTGTTTTAGAGGCAAAGATTATCCGAGGTTCTAAAGTGATAGAGTTGAAGCCATATATCTTCACTAGAGTTTTAGGTAAAGATGACAAAGAGGTGATGCCTTGGAATGCAAATATGAGCATCAAAGACACGCTAATCTATGCAAAAAAAGATATAATGTTTACTCAAAAACTCCAAGCAGGAGACAAACTTAACTTGACTTTAGGGGTGAGAAGAATCTCTAAACAAAAAGCAAAAGAGTTGGGTCTCATAAAGAGTAAAAATATCACTAAAGTAAAGGTCCTAAAGACGCAAACCTTTTCTTTTTAGGTTTAAAGGATGTAGCTTAGATGGCAAGAATACTACTTGTAGAAGATGATGAGATACTGAGTGAAACTTTGCAAGAGTTGTTGGTGTTTGAAGGGTATGGGGTTGCCCATGCTAGTAGTGGCAATGAGGCTTTAGAGTTGAGTTCAAATGGGGAGTTTGAGCTTTTTATCTTGGATGTGAACATCCCTGACTTTAATGGATTTGAACTTTTAGAGATGTTTCGCGGAGCACATAACTTTACCCCAGCTCTTTTTTTAACCTCGATGAACGATATCAAGTCCCTCTCTCGTGGTTTTGAACTTGGAGCTGAGGACTATGTAAAAAAACCTTTTGATTTTGATGAGTTAGTGGTACGCATCAAGGCGA
This sequence comes from Helicobacteraceae bacterium, assembly GCA_015488855.1. Lineage (GTDB taxonomy): Bacteria > Campylobacterota > Campylobacteria > Campylobacterales > Sulfurimonadaceae > Sulfurimonas. The sequence continues at coordinate 2,869 of WFMY01000002.1, read as the reverse complement.
TTTTACGAAAATCTTTTGACTCTAAGAGTGATGAGATAGTTTATGATGCACTAAGATATGTGATCTCACGAAATGAGCTTTTCGATAGTCAAAATACTCCCATCCAAGTGCGTCCACAAGAGAAAAAACTCCTCCAAATATTTTTCAAAAACCTAGACAAAACAGTGTCAAAAGATGAGCTTCTTTATGAGTTAGAGAACCGAGGTGAATCAAGTGATGGTGCATTGAGGGTGTATCTCTCAAAGCTTAGAAAGATGGGTCTGAGGATAAGTTCTCAAAAAGGGATAGGGTATAAGCTTGATAAGTAGTTTTATTTTTGCTTTTGTGATGCTCATCCTTTTAGCCTCTGGGTATTATATTTTTAAAAAAGAAAGAAAAAAACATCAACTAACCTTGCAAAAGTTAGATAACTTTTCTCAAGATATCATCCACGATATTAACACCCCCATCACTTCGATACTCCTCAACATAAAACTCCTTGAAAAAAAAGATGGTTTTGTGGACAACAAAAACTTACAACGCATCAAAGCGAGTGCTGAGCATATCCAAGAGATACAAAATAATCTCACGGTTTTACTCCAAGAAAATGCACTCAAGGTGCAAAAAATCAATCTTGTAGAGATCATCCAAGAGCTTGCACAAACCCATAAAAAGATCTACCCAAACATAGAGATACGAGTAGATGATGAAGCGTTTTTTGTTGAGGTAAACCAAGATGCCATCACTCAGGTGATCTCAAATCTTCTCTCAAACGCTTGTAAGTACAACCATGAAAATGGTCTAGTGAAGATCTACTCCAATGCACAAAAACTTTTTATAGAGGACTTTGGTCGTGGCATACAAAATCCCAAAGAGGTTTTTAAACGCTCCTACAAAGAGCAAAGTGAAGGACATGGGATAGGACTAGACATCGTAAAACGACTCTGTGATGCCATGGCTGTAGAGGTCAGTGCCAAGTCTAAGAACACGATGGGGAGTGTATTTACTTTAGAGTTTCAGTAGGTACTTAAAGTTACGCTATAATTTTGCTTTATGGAGAGTTACTTAAGAAGGTCGGAGAATGTTAAACAAACTTTTTAAAAAATATAAACATAAGAAAATGTACTCTAGTGTAGATAGAGAACTTGGAGCTATCTATTGAAAATTTATCTTATTTTACTTATATCTAGTGTTTTTATGAGCCATCTTTTTGGCGATGCTTTTTACTATAATAATGGTAAAAAAATAGATCTGTCGCCTATGGATACACAGAGTATAAGTAAGAGATCAGGGGCAAGGATACCCTCTGCAACTAAGTATTACAAAACACCAAATGGCACTCGCATAGGTGTCTCGAAGCAACTTATCATACAGTTTAATGATGCAGATAGTGTTGATAGGGTTATGAGAGATTACAAACTGGTGCTGATGAAGAAAATATACAAAAACACTTATCTTTTTAAAGTAGATGCACTCTCAGATGCTTTGAAGATATCAAACCAAATCTATAAGCTTAAAAGTGTGAAGTTCGCACATCCAAATTTCATACGCGAAGTAAAAATAAGATGAAGCTCTCTTTAGCCATTTTAATCATATCGGTTTTTTTAGGATGTTCCAATAGCACTTCAGATTCTAGCAACACAAATCCACTTTTTTATCAGCAATGGAGCATAAATTATAATAGTGGATTTTATAATCGTAATGCTATAAATAATAATGCACATATTAATCCCCAAAATGTTTTTTACTCTTACTCTGGCAAGGGGGTCAAAGTAGCAGTTATAGACAATGGTTTTGACACAACTCACCCAGAGATAAAAGATAAGATCATAAAAACGATCAGTGTAGATGAAAATGGCGTTGTGGGAAGTGATGTTTCTCCTCCAACTCCCATCTCTCATCATGGGACAGCAGTGTCTGGGATTATCGCTGCTGCAAACAATGCCATAGGGATGATGGGGGTAGCTCCAGAGGTTGAACTTATCTTAGTGAGATATCCAACAAATAATTCCTTAAATGATGCTGTCCTTATAGAACTTTTCACTCAGGCAGTAAACGCAGGTGCACAGGTGATAAACTGCAGTTGGGGTACGGGAAATGTAAGCGATGCCTTTCGTAACTTTATGAGCACTTTAGATGTAGTAGTGGTGTTTGCCAGCGGTAATGATAACAAAAATATGGGCAATGATGAATCGGCAATGGACTCTGTTGTAGGTGTTGGTGCTACAAATAGAGATAACCTAAGAACAAGCTATAGTGACTATGGAAAAAACTTGGACATAGTAGCACCAGGTGGTTACTCCCTTGGCATTACAGCTCTTGATCCATTGGGTAGTGCTGGAGCTAGTAATGATGGATATATTAGATACAATGAATACACAAATGGCTCTCCCTCTTATTTTATTGGTACCTCTGCATCTGCACCTATTATCACTGGAGTGATAGCTCTCGCTTTACAAAAAAATCCATACTTAACAAGAAGAGAGATTCAAGATTTGTTACAGGTCGCAACTTCTCATATTGGCAATCATACTCCTTATATGGATGATATGATAAGCTCTTCATCATCAACTTCAACTGTCATCACTGGTATCTATGGACTGTCGCCAAATAGTGACTTGCATGTGAGACTAACCTCCCTTGATAAAAATACTACTTATGGTTTATACAGTGTGCAGAGCATAGGCAACAATGAATGGAGTTCTACAGTAACTGACACTCTACCCAATGGTAACTATATCATAGAGTTGCTCTCAGTAGGTACAAACACAATCTGGGCAACAGATAGCTCTTTTAGTATAAACTCAGGAGTTTCCCAAACAGATAAAACAAGAAAAAAAAGTGATTTTTACGGTTATGGGAAAATAGATTTAGATAAGTTAATGGGTTT
>WFMY01000001.1 GCA_015488855.1 Helicobacteraceae bacterium | reverse complement strand
GGTCGCTGCCTAGTTAAATCATTTATTTACTATTTAAACGCAATTTTAACAAGTCAAAATTACTATGCTAGTCGCTTTAGCACTAAAGAGAGACTCTCAATCAAACTTTATTTTTAAATGTAACCTACTTCATATTTATACTCTTATTTTTGTAAAAAAATCACTCTAGCTCTCTTACAAATCAAAAACTAATTCTTTTCTAAATCAAATAATATATCTTCATGCATAGACTCTAATCTCATTCTGTATTCATCACTAACATCATTAATTGCTTTATTATAGATAGCGTTACCTATCTCTTTATTGAAAAATTCTAGTAAAAATTCTGCTTCAAAAGCACCTACTTCAGTATCAAGCTCATTGAGGAGATACTCTTTTATCTTTGGTACCAATAACTCTTTTTGCTCTTTACTAAACTCAATCATTTTTAATTCTCCATAGATGCTCTAGCGTATCTAGATTTGATTTTTCTAGTCGTTGTAAAAAGTATTCTCTTGAAACTTCTTTAGCTCCTAAACTTTTGAGATGCTCTGTAGGTACTTGACAATCTATGAAGTCGTATCCCCATTTTTTTAGATGTTGTATGAGTGTCGCAAAAGCTGCTTTGCTGGCATCACTTTTTTTTGCAAACATTGATTCTCCACAAAAGACTCTTCCTATCACAACTCCGTAAGCACCACCAACTAATTTTCCATTTTCATAACTCTCAACACAGTGAGCGTAACCCATGCCGTGGAGCACACTATATGCTTCAATAATATCTTGGTTTATCCAAGTTCCAAGCTGGTCGTGTCTCTCTATATTTTTACATTCTCGCATCACTTGTTCAAATTGTGTATCAAATTTATATGTAAATTTTTTCATACTTTTTTTGAGGGATTTAGAGAGTTTAAACGAGTCTAATTCCATGATAAGTCGAGGATCAGGTGACCACCAGATGATGGGATCATCATCAGAATACCATGGAAAAATTCCATTTTGGTAGGCACGAATGAGTCGAGAAGGGTTTAAGTCTCCACCCCATGCTACGATGCCATCTTCATTAGCATCATTTGGATCTGGAAATACAAGAGAAAACTTATCTAATTTGGCAATCATTAATCTGCTTTAATTTGAAGTATAAGTTTTTTTCTAAATCCCACTTCAACTTTACCACCATCTTTAAGTTTTCCAAATAAAATTTCATCACTTAGTTTATTGGTTATATTGTCTGTAATATATCTTTTGAGTGGTCTTGCTCCCATTTCTGGCGAGTAAGCTTCTTTTGCTATAAAAGATATGGCAGATTTTGAGAGTGTTACAAGGATATTTTTCTTTTTAAGATCTTTGTTGAGTTCTAAGATGAATTTATCTACAATACTCTCAATAGTATCAATACTGAGTTGAGAGAACTCAACCGTAGCATCAAGCCTATTTCTAAACTCAGGTGAAAAGAATGATTTTAACTCTTCATTTGCTGCTATAGTTGTATCCTTATTGAACCCCATAACACTTCTTGCTGTAGCACCTATATTTGAGGTCATGATGAGTATGACATTTTGAAAGTCTGCTTTATAACCATTGTTATCAGTAAGTGTAGCACTGTCCATGATTTGTAGTAAGATATTTATTAAATCGGGATGTGCTTTTTCTATTTCGTCTAATAGTAATACCGTAAAGGGGTGCTTCTTAATCACTTCAGTTAAAAGTCCACCTTGTTCAAACCCTACATAACCTGGAGGTGCACCAATGAGACGGGAGAGTGCATGTTTTTGCATATACTCACTCATATCAAAGCGTTCAAAGTTGATTCCAAGTGTTTTGCTTAGGGAGATAGCTAGTTCGGTTTTACCAACACCTGTGGGACCTGAAAATAAAAAAGAGGCTATTGGTTTATCTGAAGGGGTAAGTCCAGCTTTAGAGACTTTTATAGCTTTTGCAACTGCAACAACAGCATCGTCTTGACCTATAACTAAGCCTTTTAAATCAGCTTCAAGAGTAGCCAACGAGAGAGTTTCATCTTTGTCGATCTTAGAGCCACTGATACCCACTATTTTAGAGATGGTGTTTTCTATATCTTTTACATTTACTTTTGTTTTTCTTTTTTTGATAAGATGAAATGAAGCGGCAGTTTCATCAATAATGTCGATGGCAATATCTGGTAAAAATCTATCTGTAATATAGCGTTTGGAGAGTTCGACTGCACTCACTATCGCTTTATCAGTATAGTTTACTTTATGGTGTTTTTCGTATTTACTTTTAAGCCCTTTAAGTATCTTAATGCTTGTTTTGACAGAGGGTTCATCAATGTCAACTTTTGAAAATCTTCGACTGAGTGCTTTGTCCTTTTCAAATCCATTTCTGTACTCAGCGAATGTTGTAGCTCCCATACATCTTAGTTCACCAGATGCAAGAGCTGGTTTGAGTTGGTTTGCTGCATCCATTGTTCCACTTGTAGCCCCTGCACCGATAAGTGTATGGATCTCATCTATGAAAAGTATAGCATTTGGATTTGATTTGAGTTCATCCATCACACCTTTGAGGCGTTTTTCAAAGTCACCGCGATACTTAGTCCCTGCTAACATTGCACTAAGGTCTAGTGCAAATAGGTCTGATTCTTTTAAAATATTTGGCACATTGCCTGAAACAATCTTCAGTGCAAGTCCTTCAGCGATGGCAGTTTTTCCAACACCTGCTTCACCAACTAAGATAGGATTGTTTTTCTTTCTTCTGCAGAGTATTTGCATAACTCTGTCTATTTCATCATCTCTTCCTATCACTGGGTCGATTTTAGAATCTTGAGCTTTTTGCAGTAGGTTGATAGAGTATTTTGTAAGATAAGTATCATCTTCTTTTACTTTTTCACTTATATTTGTATGAGAGATTATCTCTAAAACATCAAGTCTCGATATCTGATACTCATTGAGTAGCAGATGTGCAAATGTATGTTCCTCTTCATACAGAGCTGCTATCATATCTCCAATATCTGCATTTTTTTGTCCAGCAGACTGGATATGCTTTATCATCGAATCAACTACACGAGAGAGAGCAACGCTTTCATAAGGCTCTATCTGGATATCATTTGGTAAGGGGTCAATATTTGTTGTAATATACTCTTTGAGTAAAATTCTCATCTTTTCAACATCACCTCCACAAGCCAAAATGATATACATCCCCTCATCAGAAGCAAGTATCTCATAAAATAGATGCTCTATAGTGAGATATTCATGATGCATCTCTTTTGCAAACTTGATAGAATTTTGGATCACTGTATTGAGGTTTGAACTGATCATTTAAGCCTCCTCCATAATACATTTTAGTGGAAAGCCACTCTCTTTAGCTTCTTTATGAACGGTAAAAACTTTTGTTTGAGCTATCTCATAAGTGTAGATGCCGCATATACCTTTGTCTTTCTTGTGTACATCTAGCATGATGCTCTCAGCTTGTTCATAAGTTTTATGAAATACATTCATGAGTATCTCTATAACAAACTCCATAGAAGTATAATCATCATTGAGTAATAAGACTTTATATTTTTTAGGATGCTTTATTTTGATATCTTGTTTTAATTCATGTTCTATATTGGTACTCATATTTTCCTCTATTTTGTTACAATGTTGATAACTGACCTTACGCACTAAACATATAGCTGAGTGGTATAAGTTGCATTCAAGTTCAAGGCAGAGGAGTGAAGGAGCTACTAGTAGCTTCAAACTTCTCTAACGCAGAAATTGTGTGCAAATTATACCATCCCGTAGGGACAAAAAGATAAAGCATTATCTACTTCGTTAGAAAACCTCCACCGTAGCTACGGCTACGCTGAAGAACTTCTGCCTTGTATCTAACGCTTTCTCTTTTTGCTCAGATATATGTTTAGTGCGTAAGGTCAGTTAAATTATAACGAATTTGGGATAACTATGGCAAAACGAATTTTTATTACAGCGACAAATACAGATATCGGTAAAACTTACACAACTAAACTTCTTCTAAAAGAGCTGGCAAGACGGGGATTGAGAGTTGGTGTTATAAAACCCATTGAAACTGGGGTTATTGATGGGAATTGTCCT